>QNER01000743.1 GCA_003646175.1 Candidatus Parabeggiatoa sp. nov. 1 | reverse complement strand
GCAGTTATTTATGTGTAGTTATCTGTTCCCAGAAATTCGTACTTTGGGGGTGCTTTACAGTGAACACCATAACCGTCAATGGTTTGATCTTGCCGTGTCACAAGCAAATGAAGTAGGATTGACGCTGCACGGGAATACGGTTGAAAATTCAGACGAAACCATTCCAGCACTTAAGGCGCTTCTACCCAAAGTGGATGCCCTCTGGCTGATTTCGGATCCGATAGTGCTTTATAATACTCAAACAACGCAAACAATTTTTGCGGAAACCGCAGCGAGGCAAAAACCCATTTTTGCCTACAATACGCTATTTAGTAAGTACGGTGCGGTATTAACGATTTCGGCCGACATTCCCACGATGGGCCGACAAGCAGCCGGGCTTGCTCTCGATATCCTTAAACAACAAACCGTTGATGAGAAAGTGCAATTTCCCGCAGGTTCTCAAGTAACCCTCAATCTAAAAAAAGTGCAGGAATACGGCATAAAAATCAATCATGCCGCCCTGTCATCAGTAGGAAAGATCATACAGTGAAACAATGGTATAGCATACGCAGACAACTCCTCATCACCATGCTGAGCCTAGTCATTGCGCTACTTGCAACGCTAACATACATGCATATCCGCTCACAGCAGGCTTTTTTGGCGAAAGAATTAGCTTACCGCGAAACCCTGATGCGGGAAAAAACCATTCAACGAGGGCAATCGCTTTCTGATAATCTCGCTCATCAAGTTGCTATTGAACTGGCTGTTTTTAACCTATCTAAGATTTATGAATTAATGCACACTGCTGTCAAAGATGAACAGGAACTTGCATACTGCCTATTAATAGATGCAGATCGCATGGTGTATTTTCACACACAGCAACCTGAGCTTGAATATGAAACGTTGTCAACAAAAGAAGCCATTTTTGCAGTAGCACAAGAGCAACAGACACAGCAAACACTAGAACGAAATGGTGAAGAAATAGTTGAATTTATTGCCCCCATAAAAATTAGTATTGAACAGTGGGGGGTTCTGCGTTTGGGTTTTTCTATGGCAAAAGTGACGGCAGAAATTGCTCACTCCCGCCAAGAAACCGAAGAGCAGATTCGGGGAATGGTGATCACATCCGTGATTACAGCAATGATTTTCCTGTTATTTGGTTTCATTATCGTTTTTATGATTTCTACCAAGATATCGAAACCACTGATAGAACTGACTCACTCAGCGCGTGAATTGGCAAATGGCAATTTTTCGACTCAGATACACGTACAGATTGGCTATCAGAACGAAGTTAGCGTACTCGCAACGGCATTTGCCGACATGGCAAAAAACCTTGAATTTTCTTACAAACAACTTGAACAATACAATAAAGCTTATGAAAGGTTTGTCCCCCGTCAATTCTTAAGCCTATTAGCCAAGCAAAGCGTTCTTGATATTAATTTGGGCGATCAAGTTGAAAGAGAAATGACGGTGTTGTTTTCTGATATTCGGGACTTTACCGCGCTATCAGAAACCATGAAACCACAGGAAAACTTTGACTTTATCAATGCCTACTTGAGCAGAATGGAGCCGATTGTTGGCAAGCATCATGGGCTTATCGACAAATATATCGGTGATGCGATTATGGCACTGTTTCCCACCAATGCGGATGATGCGGTGCGTGGTTCAATTGCCATGTTAAAAGTGCTATTTGAATATAACCAAGAACGACAACAAGCCGGTTTACTACCGATTTATATTGGCATTGGCTTGAATACAGGACCCTTAATGCTAGGTACCATAGGGAGTGAAACTCGCATGGATAGCACGGTAATTTCAGATGCGGTGAATTTAGCGTCGCGTGTTGAAGGCTTAACAAAAATATATGGCACGGCTTTGTTAATCACAGAACAAACTCATCTGAAATTAGCCGAACCGTTGGAATATCATATTCGGGTGATTGATGTTGTGAAAGTCAAAGGTAAATCCGAAGAAGTCACCATTTACGAAGTTTATGATGCGGACTCGCCTGCTACTATGGCACTGAAGGAGCAAACACGCGATGATTTTGAGGAAGGTTTTGTACTTTATCATTGGGAAGAGTTCAATGATGCGCGCCCTTTTTTTGAAAGAGTCTTGCAAGTGAATAAAAATGATAAAGCTGCGCAGTTCTACCTAAAACGCTGTAAGTATTTTCAGAAATACGGTGTACCTTATGATGGGAACGACTGCCTTAAATGATCGCAATATCCGCCCTATAGCTATCCAGAACAATTCTGTGCCAAACCTTCGAGGTTTCCAAAACCTCGAAGGTTTTTTAAATAAACAAAACTTTTTTCTATGGCTATGCTTCGTTAAAAATGGCAAAAATATTCGGTAGTGATGGAGTCCAAACTTTAGTTTGGGCCACACAGCCAAACTAAAGTTCGCCGACTCCTAAACACATCTCACTCACATTTCAGGACTACCCCCTCACTTTCATAAAATTTTCTGAAAAGATCGAAAATTTTACGCAGATACAAGGTTTCGATATTCCCTAATGGTTTTTCTACAATTTTGTCGCAGGCGTTAACATATACCCAAGTACTTATCAACGTCGCGCATCAAGGCGTTGTTGCACCAAACTAGCTCGTTTTTGAAATTCAACTTCTTGTGCCGTTCGCTCTTGAGAATATTCTTCCGCCAAAGTTCTGTCTCTGAGGCTACCCAAATTAGCATCAACATTCAATAGGACACCCCTACCTGCCGCGACTAAAAGTAGGGTACCGGTGGCAACATCGCTCAATATATTAGAATGAGCGATATCTGCAGCCTGTGTCGCAACATCAAGGGCAGCCACACATAACCTGGCGCTGGAAAGTGGCACTTCCGTTGCTTTTACCGTTGCATATTGAATAGCCTGTTTTCGTTGTGCCTTTTCTTCTTCAGTGGACTTAGGCAAGCTTAAGGCCGACATAAACGTGTTAAACACGTCAATATCTGCGTCTGCGCTCACACGGACAGCATCCAAAATCTTTCGCCCTTCGTTGATCAACGGTGATAGCCCATCAGGCGCATTTTTGCGGCGATTGCTCACTTCCAATGCCATTATAACCAATCCCAAACCAAAAGCGGCCGAAACCATACTGATCGAGCCACCACCGGGGGTAGGATTGGCACTCGCTGTCTGATTAAGCAAATGTTCTACAGTATCCGTCCAAAGTGTTTTATCCATCAGTCCCTCACTAGATTGAAGTTTCATTGCCTAACAGGGGGCATTTCTGTTTTCCCGTTTCCAAAAAATCACTACAAGGGTAAAACCGTAAAGCGTTGCAAAAACCTTGAAGGTTTCTAACTCAAAGGTTCCTTTGGGTTCTAAAACTTGATCCAATTTTGATTTCGCCGGTTTTAATGATTTAAAAAACAATAACTTATTTATTAGCTTTTCATTCACAATTCACAATTCACAATTCACAATTCACAATTCACAATTTTCATCACCCCAACCTGGGACTATTCACATTTTCAGGCTAAAGTTTTTCGGAGAAAAACTTTAGCCTGAAAACCCCTTTGGGGTTGATAAGTTATAGACGTTCAAACAGGGTAAAACCGTAAAGCGTTGCAAAAACCTTGAAGGTTTCTAACTGAATTACTCGCCCGCACCATCCCATTGAAATTCCATTGCCCTAATGAGATTCTGAAAAACGAGACTAGAAGTGAGGGGTCCAACCCCCCCCGGTACCGGTGTGATCTTAGAAACCGTATCTAAGACAGCATGAGTATCAACATCCCCTATAACACCCTCTTCAACAACGTTAATCCCAGCATCAATGACCACCTGTCCCGCCCGCAAATGCTCAGTTCCAATCAGTCGTGCCTTGCCAACTGCCACAAAAACGACATCATGTTCCTTCACCGTGTCAGCGAGATGTTCGGTCCGAGAATGGCACACAGTCACCGTCGCATCCCGATTGATCAACAGAGGAATAAGCACTTTTCCAACAGTACGGCCCCTGCCTACCACCACAACTCGCTTGCCTCTGAGTGATACTGCCGATTCTGCCAGCATAACGCAGGCCTTCGGAGTTGCAGCCACAATTGCATCGTCTTCCCGCCCAGCCAACATAAGCCCCAGATTAGTGACTGTCAAACCATCCACATCCTTTTGAGCAGAAATCCTTGCCAGTGCTGACTCGGTGTGAAGATGAGGTGCCAGTGGAAGCGATAACAGGATGCCGTTCACCTCTTTGTCGTTTGACAATTCTTCTAATCGATTCTCTAATTCATCCTGAGTGCATTCTACACCAAGACTTATTAATCGCATATCAATACCAAGCTTTTCAGCATTTTTGCGCTTAGCCCTTTGATACTGTTCCACCGCCGGATCATCTGTTGCCGCGACAACCGCCATCCTTGGCTGAATGCCGCGACTATTCCATTTGCTTGCCGCTAGAGAAACCGATGCCTTGATCTCGTCAGCCAGTGGTTTTCCCTTCAGAAATTTCGGGTGGCTATTTTTGGTTCCCATAAGTTCTATACCTCCAGTATGGTTAAATCGTGCTTGAACAAAAACTATCGGTTCATTTCGTTAATACCTTCGCCAATAGGCCCATTTTTGAACAGTTTTTTAGATTGATACACGCTTGAGTATTGACACTGTAAAAGTAGTGATGATGTTCAAACGGATGCTATCCCTTCTTAGGGATAGTATCCGTCAAATCACTAATAATGTTTGTATCCTCAAT
>QNER01000742.1 GCA_003646175.1 Candidatus Parabeggiatoa sp. nov. 1 | reverse complement strand
GTACAACGGATTAGCGGAGTAAACGGATTGATGAATAGGGCATTTTGTTCGTTCTCAGAATCTTAAAATTCTTTGAACTGACAGAGTATAATTTCAAGGCTCACTTAAAAAAATCCGGCAATGAAGTCAATCCGCTGTACTTACGAGACAAGGATAAACCGGATTAATCTTCATAATAACTCATGCCGGATTGCTCCAGTTTTCATACCATCCCCTTAGTACAACGGATTAGGGGATATCACTCCTTAATTGATGAACCTATCAGCGCGGTTTGGGATTGAGTCCGACAGGTTTTTTGAGCAAAAATGGTTTAGAAGCTGTTTGCAAACCTTTGAGGCAGAAAAATCAATCCGTTCAATCCCCTAATCCTAAGTACTTACGAGACAAGGATAAACCTGATTCATTTTCATAACAACTCATCCTGTCAATCCCGTAATCCGGTTCAAAACCCCAGCCATTTCCGCAACCACCCCTTTGGCTTCGGGGCTTTTGTCGTCTTTTGCTTTTTCATGTCCTCAAGCAATCTAGCATAGTTTTTTGAATAGAGGCGCACATCAGGATGATCGGGTTTAAAGAACTTGTTCGCAATTTTTATGGCACGTTCATACAACGGCTTGGCTGACTCATAGTCGCCTTGGGCATAATATAATTTAGCTAAGTTGTTAAGGGTTTCTGCTACAGATGGATGTTCTTGACCAAAGACTTTCTCACAAATAGCTAAAGAGCGTTCTAACAACGGCTTGGCTGACTCATAGTCGCCTTGGGCATAATATAATTTAGCTAAGTTGTTAAGGCTTTGTGCTACGTCTGGATGTTCTTGACCAAAGACTTTCTCACAAATAGCTAAAGAGCGTTTAAACAACGGCTTGGCTGAGTCATAGTCGCCTTGGGCATAATATAATCCGGCTAAGTTGTTAAGGTCTGTTGCAACATCAGGGTGTTCTTTATCATAGACTTTTTCATCAATAGCTAAAGAGCGTTCAAACAACGGCTTGGCTGACTCATAGTTGCCTTGGGTTCTGTATAATTCGGCTAAGTTGTTGAGGCTAGTTGCTACGAGCGGATGTTCTTTACCAAAGGTTTTCTCACAAATAGCTAAAGAACGTTCAAACAACGGCTTGGCTGACTCATAGTCGCCTTGGGCATAATATAATCCGGCTAAGTTGTTAAGGCTTTGTGCTACGTGTGGATGTTCTTTACCAAAGGTTTTCTCAAAAATAGCGAAAGAACGCTCATACAACGGCTTGGCTGACTCATAGTCGCCTTGGGTTCTGTATAATTCGGCTAAGTTGTTAAGGCTTTCTGCTACGTCTGGATGTTCTTTACCAAAGGTTTTCTCACGAATAGCTAAAGAACGCTCATACAACGGCTTGGCTGACTCATAGTTGCCTTTATAATATGAATATACACCTATTTGATTTAATAAACGCCCAACTTCTTCAAATTCCAGTTTCCATTCTTCAATCAACTCCGCACAAGTTTGGGCGCTGGGCAATAAACGTTCACAAATTGACCAATTTTTAAATTCAGGGTCAGGAAAAACACTATTCACCGCCCGCACCGCGTTTTCCGCCCAATCCCGTTGCGTCGCCTTATCCATCTCATGGCGCAAGATAGTCTGTACCAAACGATGAATCGTCAACAGTTTGGTGGTTGGATTACGTCGGACAAAAGAATAGTGCAAGATAACCTTTAACGCCTTATCTAACGCCAAAACATCCAAATCTTGAAAAACTTCCTCTGGAATACTATCCGGATGCAAAAACGCACACAGACGTAATACTTCAATCGCCGTCGGATTAGTTGCAGCAATCTTTTCAAACGACAATAACCAAGTGACGGCAATCGGTTCGGGATGATCCTGATCATTTAATAACGTACCTCGCTCCCGTAACAACTCGTATCCGTGCGTCTGATAACCTTTCAAATACCCCAACAAACCACACTGCGTCTCCCGAATATAAGCCCCCGCCTGATCCAACGCCAATGGCAACGCCCCCAGCATCTCAACCAATTGATCGGCCCTGCTTTTATCACGCCAGTTATAATCTCGTATTTTCCCAGATTGATCACGCGGTTGATCCAATGCTCGACGCAATAGAAAAGCAACCCCCTCATTCCGTGCCATTTCCTGAATAACCAGCGCTGGGGCAAATGGCTCCGTCATTTGGGCGCGTGTCGTCAACACAATATGCCGCTCCTCTTCCGTTGCTAAGGCCATCAATTCACCAACAATTTTCACCTCATCCACATTATCCAAAATCAACAACCAATGGCTATGCGTTGCTAACCAATTCTTAACCGCAGCGATGATGAATTTTTGCTCAGGTGCGTCTTTTGCCGGTAAATCTAAGGTACGTGCTATCGCCACCAAACCCAAATTTAATGAGGCCACTGTATCCGCCAAACACCATAACACCGCCCGATATTCATGGCGATGCAACCGGGCATAATGCGCCGCCGTTTGGGTTTTGCCCATGCCCCCTAAACCACTCAAAGCGGCGACTTGGCGAAAATGTAAGTGTTCTTGTAATTGATGCAATATCGCTTGCCGCCCGGTAAATAAGCGATTTTCCGGTATTGGCATCAACCAATGCGTATTCACAACACGTTGTTTTAAAACAGGCTTTAAATGCTCCATCGCTCCCTGCATCGTGCCTTGAATGCTCGTGCGCCCCAAGTCAAAAGCGGTAGCAATCGACTCCCCCGCCGCCAACGCATCATAAAATCCAATTGCAAACTGAATCGCCGCTTTATCTTTAATGGGCTGATTCATGCCAATCACAAAATTCACGTCTTTAACAATGTGACTCGCTTGCAAGGCACTAAAACAAGCATTTAAAATCACACACTCAATCCGCCGATCTGCAAACGGTTTAAAAAAATGAGCCAGCGTCTCACCGCTCACCAATTGACTTTCCCCGTTTTCATTTTCCAACACAATACCGGCTTGCCCTGCTCCATGGCCGGAAAAATGGACAATGTGCGGTTGATGATCTAATAGGGCATGGCGTAGCGCCTCTAGCGTCGTTGCCCATTGCTGTTCAAACACAAATTGCTTATGGCGTTGTAAACGCTGCAATTCCTTTTTAACTTCAGCAACTTCCTTTTCTAAATCCAATTGCGAAGTATTTTTAGGATTAGCGGCTAAAAAAAGAATGGTTTTTGGCATTTTAGTTATCAGTTGTCAGTTATACTTCGGTAAACTTTCAAAAAATCCGATGTATTAAAAACCTCGGATTTTTAGTTGGAGTACAAGGTTCACTCGCACGCCAATTCTCGTTAAAATAAATAATAAGTTTAGCGGATTGAGGCACTCGGGCCGTTCAATGGGATAATCCTTACAAAAGTTATTCGTCAATGAACAAACAATCAATGACGCACGAATCTTTTCCAAGCTCATTGTAACCGATTGATTTCATAGCATTCCCATTCAAGGGCCCCAGTGCCGAATTGACAGGAAATATTTTTATATTTCATAGCTAAAGTGTCAGCTTAAAGCTGACAAAACGGATATAAAATCAATTCAATAACGTTAAGGCATGATAGAGAATATTATTATTGCATACTTAAAGCATCAGAGTAAACAACCGCTAAAATTCGAGTTTGAGGCCATTGCCGAAGGGATTGTGCGGTTTCATTTTGATCAGCTTTGATAATGTCGGTTTGTAGTTCCCCAAGTTTCACATGGAACTATTATCTCGCTACGCTTGTTACTGCGTTTCTTATGCAACACCTTCGGGGTTGTGGCCCACACCTTGTCCCCCCAAGTTTAAGGCATTACGCCATTTTCTTAAAGCGTAGGACTTACGCACTCATGCAAATAATTCATTGATTTTATTGACATAACTGGCTCCCTTGGCGACACAACATTTTTAATATAACTCATTGAATTTTAAATGAATTGAGTTTGTCAATGCGTAAGTCCTAAAGCGTATCGATTGCAACACCTTCGGGGTTGTGGCCCACACCTTGTTTTCCCAAGTTTTTCTTAAGGCATTACGCCATTTTCTTAAAGCGTATCGATTGCAACCCCTTCGGGGTTGTGGCCCACTCCTTGTCCCCTCAGGTTTTACCCTTACCTTTACCCACAAGTGTCCAAAATTAATCATTAATCATTAATCATTAATCATTAATCATTACATAAGCTAAATTAAAACAATCACTTAACTGTGAGTGTTTAGCACTGCGAAACCCACCCTACCCTACGCTTCGTTGAGCATAAGGTTGTTTCTCCAACCCTTCAGATTTCTTCATCTGTTCAATAGCCTGCAAGAATGCATTCCAATCTTGTTGTTCAGCGAGCCATCGACTGATTCCAACCTTTTTTCTTTTCCCGTCGGTATTGATAAATATCTTTCCATCCTCACAAATCAGATCATCTGGACTGGAAAATTCCCATTTTCGTGTGACTGGCCCAATCAAGGCTTTGGTTTCAATAGCTTGTTTTTCAAGGGAAAAATAGGGTATGGTTAGGTACAGAATACCCATGAGTATGCATATTGGAGCTACGATGAATCCAAAGTAATGTTGCGATCCCATCATAAAGGTTAGCATTTTTAACACTAATGTTAGGATTCCACATCCAAGGATAAAGATACTAAGGCGCTGAAGCGCCTACTACAAACTATAAACTTAGCCCACAGCTTGCATTTCTTCACGGATGACTCGGCGCAGAGTGTTTTC
>QNER01000741.1 GCA_003646175.1 Candidatus Parabeggiatoa sp. nov. 1 | reverse complement strand
GCCCCTGATTGAAGGTGGTACGGAAACATTTCGCTATCCTGCACTAGGAGTTTGTTCGACTGATTCACGTAATCTATTGATTTCCATTGAATTTTATCAATAGTTATAAACTATAAACTCATTATTAATCAATAACTTATACTTGGAACGGATCAAACTAAAGTTTGGAGTCCTGTGTATTTCGCTCCCTTCTTAGGGTGAAAATGAAATAAGATATTGAGCCACATCCCCGTCAAATCCGTAAAGAAGCTGTACTTCCAGTATATTTATCTTGCTTGGCAATGAAAATCTAATACGATAAACAAGTTTATTTTAAATATTTATTATAAAACAATGAATTAAGCTAACTTTTAAAACCGGCTATTAATAAATCCTGTCAATCCTTTAATCCGTTTAATCCGGTTCAAAATATTTTTGGCAAAGGTATTATTTTAAATAAGGAATTTTATGATGAACAACATCAGCAGGCAAAAGCCTAGTTTTTCAACATTGTTTAATGGATACATGGCCGACAGTGGCATTGGTAATGCCATATTGGCTAGGAGGATTGACGTAAGCCGGCATACGATTCGCCGCTGGCGAAGGGGTGAGATCAAATCCCCCAGCTGTGACAAGATACGAGAAACGGTGGCTGTGCTGAAATTGCCCCCCCCACAGCAAGCCGAATTGCTACGGGCTGCTGGGTGTGAAGACAAACCAACTGCCAATCTCATCCCGGTGATCAGTAAACCCATTATGTCGCCAAATCAGTTTTTTGGACGCGAAGAAGTACTCAGTCGGATCCAACGAGCATGGTACAACAAAAGTTCTATCGAAAACGTTGCCATCATCGGGCCAAGGGGCAGTGGCAAAACTTCTCTGCTACATTACCTTAAGGAAGTGACAACAGCATACGCAAAAAAAGACTTACGTGCTGATCAACCTAAAGGATGGTCCTATGGTTGGTGTCTTGAAGGTTTTCAATTTGCGATGATTGATTTTCAAGATTCTCGCATGTATCAACCAGACATCTTAGCACGTTGTATCTTGGAACAACTGCAATTAGAAGTACCTAACCCTTGTAGCTTGGAATGCTTGACCGCCCATCTTAAACAATTAGAGAAACCCACCGTTATTATGATAGATGAAATTGAAAAAGGCCTCAAAGCACCAACACTAGATGCTGCATTTTGGTACAACCTGCGTTCAGCTTCAGCAACGTGTCATCATTTTGCGTTGTTGGCAAGTGCTCGTGAGTCGTTTGAGCAACTTGTGCAAGACGAAGGAAAATCCTCACCTTTATTTAACTTGTTTGGGCATGTCGCAAAGCTTGATCCGTTTACACTCGACGAAGCTTATGAATTCCTGCATTATTTTCCAAAAGCACTGTCACAAGCAGATAAAGACTGGATAGTAGAGACTAGCCACCGTTGGCCGGTTCTGCTGCAAATTCTGTGTGATCAACGTTTGCTGGCTTTTAAAAACGAACAACCCGAGGCGATTTGGAAAACCGAGGCCTTAAACAGAATCAGCATCAAACAGTCTCAACCTCTGCTAAAATCTGTATACTCAACGTTTGCTGACTTTCAAGAACAATCAAGCCAAGGTGAATTGGATAACCAAGATATCAAAAAAGAGCAGTTGCTAAAATGAAAGTAAGATAGAAACAAGGTAATAGGGTGACAATGACCCATTACCTGTTATCAATTACCTCAAAATGCCGGTTGGCATGAGAAAATTTCTAATGTTTATTTCAACTTACTTGAATTTGATTCAAGCCAACTTTAAAATACTCGTTTGGCTGGTTTTGCATCCCTCGGCTTGGCGTAACCATGTCAGTCACATTGAGCCGACACTGGCACCAGATTTCGCGTTGGCCGATTTAACGGAAACGGACAGTTGGCATCACGTTGAATTACGACGCTTACGGCGCATCATATTTATAGTGCAGCCATTATGGGTGGGGGGCTTAATTGGCTTGCTATTACTGCTCATCAGTTTGATGTTTGGACTGGTTGAATTCTTGTCATTAGTCCAATCTGGGGCACATTTTATAGAACTTTTGCAAAACCCACCCGAATTACCAAATAAAATACCTATTGAAAACCTACTGTTGGGCGTTAGCTACGGTATGGTGTTATGTTTAGTGGGTAGCATTATCACAAGTTTCACGGTTTCTATAGCCTTTGGGATAGTTGCCGGGGCATTGGGTGGCCTTTTAACTGGTATTCTGTTTGGGATCGCAGGCACAACCAGCCATATAGTCGGAATTTGGTTGGGTATTTTTGTGATCAGTTTTGCCGGCAGCATCACCGCTTCTTTACACCAAACAAAAGAAAAGCGAACGCTAGGTAGACAAATCGGTAGCGTTTTTGCCGGCCTTATCATCACTGCCATTGTGCTATTTGCCGGGATTATCCTTGGTACGGTATTTAAATTGCCTTTTCTAGTTATCACGGTTTCATCTATTTCAGTCCTTGTTATGGCAACGACAGTCGGGCTGATTTTAAGCTGGCGTTTTAAGAATTGGCGTTTGGGGCTAGAACTTGGCTTCTTGTTTGGAATTATGATGGCATTATTGATGAATATCACAGTGCCACATGCCCAAGTTCTTGGTATGGCAGCAACAGTCGGGCTGATTTTAGGCTGGCGTTTTAAAGATTCGCGTTTTGGGCTAGTACTCAGCTTATGCTTTGTCAGTCTGATGGCATTGTTGATGAGTATCATTTTCCACCTGGTGATAGGAGAGCAAACCATTTGGCTTAAACGTTTGCTTTCTGGACTCACCGGCGGCACTGTCAACGCTATCCTGTTTACAGTCTTATTTACCTTACCCTATGTATATGTATTGACAAAAGATGCTGCAAATGTTTGGGCCGGGGTTGTTGCTGGCATACTGGGTAGTGGAGGTGCTTATATCGGCTTGGCCATTCTCATTAACCCAAACTATTCCATCTTATTGCTGGTTTTGAGCTGGGTGTGTGTTGGCTTAGGGCTAAGTTATAAACTGTGGTTACCTCTCATATCGTATCTTCCCACGACCATTTGGAATCTTTTATTAGATTTAAGACAAAGACGACAACCTGAACCTAGCATAGAATTATTGCGCCGACACTCCGCATTTTGGGATGAACATCAGTGGTTGCCGCTCTGGGGTTTAGAGCAGCAATTAGTCACAGTGCATGAATATTATCCAAACGCGACTGAAACTGCGATGACTCAACTGTCAGTCGGACGACAAAGTTGGGCGGTTCAAGCGGCAAAAATAGAATTAGATTTAGACATTTTGGGGAAATGTGAGACTATTTATGATATTGCCGAAGTGCATACGACACTGTTGAGCAGTGATAAATTGCTCGGTTCGGTCGGTGAGTGGTTACGCAGTTTTCGTCAAATGGGCCAAGATATTGAAACGGCACTCTCTCAGCGAGACAGTGCTTCGCAACAGGTTATGCTGAAAGCAGTCATTAACCATATCAAAGGTTTATTGGTCGGGGATGGAAAATCGAATGACATGCGACGTTTTCGAGAAATCGCGTTAAAGTGGCAGAACATTGTGGAACAATTTATCAATGAACTGCTCAATACACAAGATATTCGTAATCCCTACACATTTGGCCCCCCCCTGAATAAAAAAGTTCACAATGTCTTTGCCCAACGCCCCGATGTCACCACGGGTATCGAGCAATTATTGCAAACCAGTCACTGTCCGCCCTTACTACTTTATGGTCAGCGCCGCACGGGTAAAACCACCTTATTAATGAATATGGATACATTGTTGCCCAGTACATTTATCATGTTTTTTGTGGACTGCCAAGGGCCTGTCGCATGGGCGCGTGATCATGCCAGTTTTTTTTACAACTTGGGGCGAGCCATTGTTGGGGCCGAGAAAAATTACCCCGATTTAACGTTTCCACCGTTAGACGAAGACACATTGCGGGATGATCCATTTACTTATTTTGATAAATGGTTGGATAAACTCGAACAGGCAACCGGAGATAAAATTTTATTGTTGGCACTGGACGAATTTGTCGTATTAGACGAAGCCTTCAATGACAAACGGTTGCAGCCACAAGCAATTTTAGGCATGTTTCGGCATATTATTCAGTTCCGCCCCCGCTTTAGACTCTTATTTGCCGGGACACACACTTTTGCGGATTTGCAACACTGGGCAGGCTATTTGATTAATGTGAAAACCGTACACATTAGCTATTTGTCGGAAAATGAAGCGCGTCAACTGATTGAACAACCTGTGAAATTTTTTCCGCTGCGTTATACGCCCGAAGCCAGTCAACGAGTACTCACGGTGACACATGCTCATCCCGCTTTGGTGCAATTACTGTGTGGTGAACTCGTGCTACTGAAAAATACCCAACCTATCAACCAGCGTCTTCAGGTTGAAGTGGACGAAGTGGAAGCGGCGATACCCGACGCTTTAAAATCGGGTGCTTTCTTTTTTGCAGATATTAAACAAAATCAAGTAGATGAAACTGGACGAGCGGTATTACACTTTATCGCATCAAAGGGTGAAGGGACACTGGTTAGCCAAGCTGATTTACAAACACAGTTTACTACCGATTTAGAGGAGACTTTAGCATTGTTGCAGCAACGTGAAATCATTGAAGCGGTGGAGGGAGGGTATCGTTTTCAGATAGAACTCGTGCGGCGTTGGTTTGTTTAACCGCTCTAGGGGAAAGGGGTGGGGGTG
>QNER01000740.1 GCA_003646175.1 Candidatus Parabeggiatoa sp. nov. 1 | reverse complement strand
TCCTGCCGAGAAGTTGGTATTTCAACCAAGTGCCAAAATCAAGGCCTTTGAGCGTGTTGCAAATCATGGCAACAATGGTTCTAGTTGCAGCCAAAATGGCAATGACGGTCATGCGGGTAAAAATGCAGGCCATGTGAAAATCGAAGCCAATGAAGCATCAGGCACATTGAGTATTGACTTAACGGGCCAAACCGGTGGAAATGGCGGGAATGGTGCAACAGGGTGTCGTGGTTCCACCGGGACTCATGAGACACCTAAGGCGTATAGGCTTTGTAAATATGACAAACACTTTGAAGGGACTGACTTAAAAACATTTGCTTGCGATGGTAATAGAGGCAGCAAGCATTGTGCGTTAAAGCAACTAGATAAATTTTACAAAGCGAGCTCAAAAGATAAAGTTAGCTCAAAGAACTATGACTGCAATCATAGGCAAGAAACTTACAAATGTAAGCCCTATCAGGAAAAATATGGTTGTCATGTGACTAAACAACGTCGAGTCTATTCACACCGTACCTGCAACAAAAGGCGTTGGTATTGTTTTGGTTGTTGTTCGCATACATACCATTATAAATGGGTAAATTATCAAGCATGGGTGCCAGCCGGATGTACAAAAACACTTTATAAAACTTGCGAGCGGACTATCCATGACATATGTATTGCTCGCTATCAATGTAAAGTGACAAAAGATAAGAGCACTGTACGCGCAACTCAAGGAGAAAAAGGGGGTAATGGCGGTAAAGGCGGTAATGGCAGTAAGGGCGGTAATGCCGGCAATATTACCCTGAAATTTCGTGATTGGTATGATTTAAATATTACCCTGAAATGTGCAGGGGGCACCGGTGGTACTGGCGGTTCTGGCGGTGCTGGCGGTGCTGGCGGTGCTGGCGGTAAAGGTTATTACTATGCTGATGGTAGCACCGGTTCAACAGGTTCAGTCGGCTACGGCAGTCAAAATGGAAAAACCGGTAATACGGGTTCAGTGACACTGATTACTTTGAAACATAATTATGCAGACAGGCAACAGTTGCAAACAGAAATTAACGAGTTGGAAGCACATATTGCAGAACTCGGGAAAACAGCTTATGCCAATATCAAAAGCGTTGATTTAAATCAATATCCGTTAGTCGATTTATGGCTAGAAAATAGCAATAAATCCTACTACCGACATTTTGAACCTATGCGTGACGTTGATTTAGAAGATCCAGCAACGGCCGCCAAAAATTACAAAGCCAAAATCGTTCATCTATTAGATGACGAACGCATTAACTCAAACCAAGCTCGCCGATTAAATAAAATTCGTCAAGATTTTATTGGCTATTTTAGTGAAGAAATGCTGCATAACGATTTATTGCGACGCTTGAGAAAGTTTAAGACGCAATTGCAGGGAATGCAAAAAAAACGCCAAAGGCTGTTTAGTGATTGGCGTACTCAAACGTTAAGTTGTTCTTCAAAACGTTTACGTCTTAAAAGCTTCTGACTCTCTATTTGGATCAGCTCGCGTAGGTTGGAGCGAGCTTGAATAAAATAATTGGGGTCAGAGTAACATTAATTGATTAAATTATTGGGATCAGGGTAACATTAATTGATTATTGTTGATATTATCTTTTATTTTCCTTGGTCGTCCAGCTTGAATTAATGTTACTAGTGCAGGAAAGCGGAAGTTTTTAGACCACCTGCCATGAGCCTGGGGATAAATCCCCAGGCTAAAAGCGAAAAAGGCTAAAGCCGACTGAAAAACCAACTACTTTATAGTGCCCTTTAGGGCACTTGAGCTTTCAGACAACTGCTTTCACGCCAAAGTTTTTGCGCGCAAAAACTTTGGCGTGAAAAGCTGTTGGCGGGGGTGGTACGGGGATTTCCGCTCTCCTGCACTAGCCTATTTGTCAATGCTTCTATCGGTGTCGTGAATCGTTTATTACCAAGAGCGAGTCCTTTATTGATATTATCTCTAATTTCTTTTAGCAATTGCTGTTTCCATAAGTGCTTTAAACAATTCACGATAGTTACAAGTTCTCTCATCCTTAGTTTTACTACCAGCAAGATATTCAGGGTGAAGTGTTTGTAAATCAATTTTGACACCTAAGGCATTAATAGAATAACTTGATAAGCGTGAAGCACTTGGTTCTTCAACCATGGAGTCCTAACTGGATTTAATTCAACATAACGATAAAGTTCAAGTAGGTATCGGTTTTGACGCACCGAGACTTAAAACGACCTTCCCAAAGGGTACCACGACGCTGATAGTTATGGTTATAGTTGGATGGGTAGCCATTTCCTAAGATTACCCATTAGGACAACAACTACCTTCCACCGAACGCAACGTGCAACTTTCACCGCATCGCGCTCTCCAGAGCAACTTTTTTAAGCTTGGTATTCAATGGGTCTTGCCAGTCATCCGACTGAACCCGTTCTCCTATCAAACCGGAACGAATGCAACCCTTCCCCTTCTCCCACTATTAATGGGACGTATCTAATGTCAATGACAGTTAGCCGGGCACTACGAGGGCGAAGTTCGCAGACAATCCCCTAGTTAATATAGATTCGAGGCCCACACTTAGGTACTCCTTTTGTCATTTACCGCACTACTTGTGCGTGGCTCCCGTCAGGTGTTTAGCGCACCACGATAGACTTAGTGTGCTATGACTGGAAACGGGTTTCACCGGTATTCCCGCTGGTTTATGTTTTACCACCATGACTAGAGTTCAGACAGTCTAGCTTTTACCTTATGTGGCCTAGCTGAGTCACATCGAAGGCCTACCGGAGCCCTTATGACCCTTTTACCGACATGCTACAGTCCCCCTTGGCTTTCGCCTTAAGGTAAGTCTTGGCTTTATACATAATTACACCAATGTAACGTCCGCTGACGTATCGAATCTATTCCCTCTTAGGGCGCACATATCGAACATACATGCGTGGTACAGATTGCATCATTCGACTTATTGCACCCTTGGGGAGTACAAAGTAAATGTACATGCTTAGTCATTAATACCATTGCCGGAACACTTGACTATAGTTGTTTTGAAAAAACCTTGAGCCAATTTAGATAAGCCTTCATATCTTCTTAATGAACAAAACACACTTGACGGTTGTTTCCCCGTTGGATGATATGTTGTGGAATATCGTGCAGGCGAAACTAGAACTAATCTAGCCATAAATTATCTTATTAACTTTTATTTTTGATGGATATTATTCTCCCACAATTAATTTTACTCCGACCCCAATTATTTCTAAATACGCCCTGAGCCCCTATTCCAAATTTCGATGCCTCTACTTGACAATGGCAATGGGGGCGGTTTACAAATCATCCTGGCTTTCGCAAGTCCGAGCATGACGGCGATAGTTTACTCAAGTCTGTGCTGCAACAAACCGGTGCCACCCATTGAATAAATCCCATTTATTTTATTAGAGCCTTGCAGTTTTCCCGCTCTCAAAAACTACAAAGATTTGTGTATGCTGATGAAAGGATTTAACTCTAGGTTGCCCCCGGAACGATATTCCCATCGTCATTGGGAAATCCCTTTTTATAAATCCCTTTTTAAAATGCAATCTAATCTTTGTAGTTATTATGTTGATTATGAAAATAAACATTGTGTATAAAGAAGAGAATGAATGGTATATTGGCCTATTACAAGAATATCCTGATTACGAAAGTCAGGGCAAAACTTTGGACGAATTAAATAAAAATTTATTAGATATATATCATGATATTCAACAAAGATTAGTCTCTGGGGTAAAACCCTCAAAAGTGTTGAAATTGAGCATTTTAAAAGAAAATATTTTTTCATCTGTTGCGACAGCCGATGTTATGTGGGCTGAAACGATAAACCAAGCCTGTCCTACCGTTTGTCAAAAAACGGACTATAAAATGCAGATATCAGCCCGCGGAGCGTGGGTAAGTCACCCAATCCAAGTGCGTGATATGGGTAATATGACATTGTCAAACTAATCAGTAATCAGGTTGATTCACCGTCACACCTCGAAGAGCCTTTAAAAAAGCCACTTTTCCCAAAATAGCCTCTCAGAGACGATTTCAGAAAATGGGGTCTATCTACCCCTACCTACCCTAAAAAAATGCAATACAGAGCTTATGATAGCGCGTTAATTTTTCGACCTAACAAGCCACACAAGCTTTGATATAGAGTATTTTATTTTTTGTGAGTTCTAAATCCAAAATAATGCCATACAGCGCAAATGAGAGCGGTTAAATGCAGAATATAAAGCCTCATAAAATGCGCTGTAAGCAAATTATTAAATCCAGTATTACCCCCCCCATTGCTCTAAAAAAACCACGCCGTAAAAAGCCTTTTATCGGCGTTATCGTGCGTATTTGGGGCCAACATAATACTTTGTATTTAAAGATAAAACTCAAAGTCCCCTATTTAAGAGCATCTTGACAATCGCCTTTTTTTCGACACTCTTCTAAAGTTTTCTGCCAAACCTTAGTCGGCCAGACTTCAGAAGTTTGGCAAACCTCTGAAGTCTCGACATGATTGTCTGAAAAATTCTATCAAGTGGATAGTGGGGAAGCCATCCATATGGATAGTGGGGGAAAAATCCAGTTGATTGTGGGGAAACAATCCAGTTGATTGTTTGCCCAGAAAAATTAGTGCCCCACAAAGTAGCGGTCACAAATTCTCCAAAGTTATCCCACAAGACTTTTGAAATGTTTACCACTGCCCTTTGGGGTA
>QNER01000739.1 GCA_003646175.1 Candidatus Parabeggiatoa sp. nov. 1 | reverse complement strand
TATTTTTTGTGGCCGTTAAATAATTTAGGGCAAAACCTTCAAGGTTTCGGAAACCTTGAAGGTTTCTAACGGCTATTCAAGCAAAACCTTCAAGGTTTCGGAAACCTTGAAGGTTTCTAACGGCTATTCAAGCAAAACCTTCAAGGTTTCGGAAACCTTGAAGGTTTCTAACTGTGGTTGCCCACCAAAACTTCCCAAAGGTGGGCAATAAAGACACTTTCCGGCCTCCTATTTCCTACCTGTCCAATTTTGCTTGGATCGAAACGGACGACAATTGAAGGTTGTCGTCATTTTTTAGTTTGTCATCTGCAATTCTGAATAAAATATCAGAATGAATCTTCTGTTTACGTTTTACTTCTGTGCGAAATAAACGGGTTATGGTAAATCCATAACGTTTAAAGCGCATGAAATAGTCAGGCAGGATATTTCGATTCATATTCAGCCTAACGGTATCATTGCAAGCTCTCCATAAGCTATCAGAATAGTAAAGATGAGCCAAGCTATGGTTTTGGTTTAAAAAACTTAGGAATGAGTATTTACTAAAGATATGCATGGTGTGATCTGAAAAGTCAATTTCATGGAACATAAGGCCACCCTGCTTCAATATCGTTCTCATGTTCTTGAATGCTTCATCAAGGTTATCAATATGTTCCAAAACCTGGTGACTCACAATGCAATCCACTTTGACTCCACCCAACGCTTCAAACAACGGGTTAGAGTCGGTAAAATAGCAATCAACGAAGCATATTTTATCACTTACTAATTGGGGGGGGTATTCATCAATCAGTGCTTCTTCCATCATTTTATGTTGGAAGGCTCTTATGAATTCAATTTCGTTGTTGTGTCCTTTGTCAGTGAAATCGGATATTTTGTCTACTAAATAAACCCGTTCCGCCCCCTGCATAATCATCAATATAGCGGTGGAAATATCATTGCCTGGCCCAATTTCCAAAATAGTTTTACCTTTAAAAGGTATATTTTCCTGGTAGAGGTTTACAATCTTCAAAGCATGTTCTGGTGAACAGAATGCTTTTATTCTTCCAAGGAATTTCCTTGCCACTACATAGGTCAGATTAGGTATATTCTTCCTAAACAACTTATAAGGAACATCAAAAAAAATAAATGGTGTCATAAATTTTCCATAAAAACTATGTGACAGGAGTCCAAACTTTAGTTTGGGCGTTCCAAGATAAATCTTGGACTCCTGATAAATCTTGGATTCCTGTTATTATTCGCGATTTAAATATTTTTTGTGGCCGTTAAATTAGGGCAAAACCTTCAAGGTTTCGGAAACCTTGAAGGTTTCTAGCGGCTATTCGCGATTTGACAGGAGTCCAAACTTTAGTTTGGGCGTTCCAAGATAAATCTTGGACTCCTGATAAATCTTGGACTCCTGCTATTATTCGCGATTTGAATATTTTTTGTGGCCGTTAAATAATTTAGGGCAAAACCGTAAAGCGTTGCAAAAACCTTGAAGGTTTCTAACGGCTATTCGCGATTTGACAGGAGTCCAAACTTTAGTTTGGGCGTTCCAAGATAAATCTTGGACTCCTGCTATTATTCGCGATTTAAATATTTTTTGTGGCCGTTAAATAAATTAAGTTGGAGTCCAAACTTTAGTTTGGCAAGATATAAGTACAACTAATTACGGGGATAAACGAATTAAGAGATAAGTGTTTATAGTCCTATTAAAAACTAAACTACAAGGATTGTATATAAAGAAGGATTTAAAAAACCTATAATGACAAGTGTCTGTTTGGGCAAGTTTAATAATTTAATCGAGGTGGATTTAAACTGGACAGCGAACGATCTAATCCTTTTTTTATATACAATCGCATTGAAGTTATTATTGTCAGACTAAAAATTTGAGCATCGAGTATAAGGGACTTCCAAAAAACTAATGTACCCAGATAAAAACCTTCGAGGTTTTGAAAACCTCGAAGGTTTCACCAAAATTATTTTTTCTAACTCTTCAATTCTTCAATGATTGTGAGAGTTTGTTGAACGGTTTTATCCCAATTGAATTGTTTAGCTCGTTCCAAACCTTTTTGACGCATTGTGTTTTGCAGTGTCTTGTCTTTAACTAGCTGTTCAATTTTACTGGCAATATCTGTTGGATCGCGAGGTTCACAATAAATCGCAGCATCGCCACAGACTTCTGGAAGAGAAGCGGCATTGGAAACAATGACTGGGCAACCACAAGCCATAGCTTCTAGGGGGGGAAGTCCAAAGCCTTCGTATAGAGATGGGAAAACCAGCGCATCCGCGTGGACGAAATATTGATGTAACATTTCGTCATCCACATAACCGGTAAAATGGACGCGCTGCTTTAACGAAGCGGCTTGTTTTTCGACTACCTTATCGTTGGTGATAAATCCTTCTTTTTTACCGACAATCACCAAATCATGGGGAATTTTATTGGCTAATAATTCAAAAGCTTCTACAAGCGTGACTAAGTTTTTATGGGGTTTGACATTGCCGACATAAAGCAAATAGGGTTTATTATGAGGACACTTTTCTTTTTTTATTTCAAACCAATGCTTACTAACACCGAGGTGTGTCACAGTAATTTTAGCCGGATTAACACCTGTTAGTCTTACCAATTCGCCCGCGGTAAATTCAGAATTACAGATAATTTTAGCGGCCTTATATTTCACCGCTGTAAACAATGTCTTCGCATAAATACGCTGATGTATTCCTTCCATATATTCAGGCATGGCTATATGAAATACATCATGGACGGTGACAAGCAACTTTCCAGAATAGAGAAGCGGGATATTATAGTGAGGAACCCAAAATAAGTCGGTATCAGTCGGTTTTTTTTGAGCTAATAAAAACTGCTCAGAAATGGAATAGATGGGTGCTTGGCAATTTTCCACTGTGACATTATCGTTGTTTGCCCAATCGTAACAACGTATTTCGTCTTTTTTACCAATTAAATGAAAACTGGTTTCAGGGTAGGCTTTAATAATGTTTGGGATTAAGTTGATTAGGTAGGTGCCAATGCCGGATGTTTTTAGCATTCTGATGTCTATTTTAATTTTTTTCATGATGTAAAATCTTCACATAAAGTTTGCGCAGGATTAAACCTTCAAGGTTTCGGAAACCTTGAAGGTTTTTATTAAATGACTAATGACTTCGTTTTGCGACATTATAATAAGCAGAAAGGATTGCAATATGAAGCCAAAAATAAGGACGTAAAATTGTTTGGTTAAATTGCAAAATAATGACTTCTGCTAAAAAAGATAATATTAGTGCTACCATTATTTGTCTTTTTTTAATATCTAATTTTTTTAGCAATCTGATTGGTTTAATGAACAATACAAAAATATATCTAATAAAAAATATAAATCCTATTATCCCGCTTGCAGCCAATACTTCCAAAAACACCATCATTCCTTCATTCTGTTTAGCAATTTCCCAAGTGGTTACGCTAATACCGCGTAATTCTCCAACGGCAGGTGCAATACCGCCCAAGCTACAGCCTATAATTGGACTATTAAGAAATATTTGCAATACATCATGCACTGTATTGAGCCTTGAGTCTTTAGAATAAGTTGCGGTTTCTCCTACGCCAGTACCAGAAAGCAAGAAGGATACAGAATCATAATTAAGAATAAACAATGTTAAAAATGCTGTCACGATTACCAGTGATATCATAAATATTTTGGCAGAATGTTTGTTAAGCTTTCCTTTTAAAACTTTGCGGAAAGATAGTATCCCATAAAAACCTAACATAAGCATCATAACTAAGATTCCCATTCTTGATGATGATAAAACCAGGGAAACAGATATAATTAAAAAAATAGTTTTTAACCGGTTTTTGGGTATAAAAACGGATTGACTTTGTAGCAAATGAAGGGATAACACCCATCCTATAATCATATAAGTAGCATAATAGGATGGTTCATATGAAAAACCGTTAATACGAGCTAATGATCCAGGCACCCACCATTGAGCCACCAGAGGAGGTTGTATATTCAGCAAAGGAAGAAAAAATTGTAACAATCCAAACAGTGCAACAAAAAGAAAAGAATATAGATAGACTTTGATTAATTTTTGAACTTTATCTTCAGAATTGAAGTAATTTACAACGGCAATAATGACTACCACGTTAAACAATAACCACAGTCCATATTGAATACTTCTTGATAAAAAAACTGTATTGGGTATAAAAGCTAAAATAAACACGCTCCACAATAGTAAAGCTGAGAATCCAACGGGATAAATGATTTTTCCTTTAAATAATAAATGGACAGATAATATTATTATGGCAAATAAGAATAATATTTGAGATATTCTAAAATTTGCGCCAATATTAAATACCAAAAAAATATCAAAAGAAACCGTCAGAATTCCTAAATAGAAAAAATATTCTATTGTTGTAGTCTTAGTAAGCATTGCTGGAATGTTGTAGTTGTTTATGCCATTGGGCAACCTTGCAGGGGCAATCCTTTATGGTTGCTCTGTTTTTGTTAGAATCAGGATTTTCAGGATTAAACCTTCAAGGTTTCGGAAACCTTGAAGGTTTGTAACGGCCGTTCGTTATTCGCGATTTGAATATCATGACCGTTAAATTTTTTATTTTACCAGAAAACCCAGGGCGTTGCCCTGGGCTGGTATGTTTGCCCCTTTCAGGGGCTGAAAATCGATGGTAAATAAATTTATAAACCCCTGAAAGGGGTTGACATA
>QNER01000738.1 GCA_003646175.1 Candidatus Parabeggiatoa sp. nov. 1 | reverse complement strand
TTTTATACTGTTTTCAAAATCGACGCTGAGAGAGACATTGCCCATTAATGGTTTGATTCGCGTATACTTCACCACTATTTCGACATTTCCCTCGTATCGGGTAATGGTAACATGTTGTTTGACGCTTTTGGGATCAAACAGTTCAACATCCTTGGCACTTAAATTGTCCAAAAAACTTCTTTGAATTTGGTCATCCAGTTGGATTGCCAACTTCTGTTCTGTGAGTTCCTGCAAGGAGTTAGCCACGGCCCAGTTTTCCATGTAAAACGGAAACAGTTTGAAAAAAATCCACAAAACAAAAATGAAGATGAAGATGAAAAGCACGATTGCCGTACCGCTCATCCCGCGTTGTTGATGTTTGTTGATGTTCATTGCGTTAATTTCTCCGCTGAGGTATCTAAATGGTTGTTCCGGGGTTGAGTTATTGAATCGGTGTCCCCAATCGTTGCCAACTGATACCGCCATTCTTTAAATCCCAATTCATCCAAATAAAAAAAGCCTTTCCTATCAAATTTTCTTCTGGCACTGTACCCCAGAAACGACTGTCACGACTATTATCTCGACTATCACCAAGTACAAAATATTCAGCGGCGGGAATAGTCCATTGATAATTTTTTTGGGCGTGCGGGCTTTTTTCCGGCTTGACTAAGATAGCATGTTCAGCATCCGGTAAGTACTCAGTGCGTTGTTCTCTTCCAGTCATATCACTGCCCGCGCCTACCCCTATGTACCTACCAACCACTGTTTGGGTAACAGGTTCATTATTTATATAAAGCATTTTATTGGCAGAGTTATATTCTATCTTATCGCCGGGCAAACCAACCACTCGTTTGATAAATGGGATAGAGGGGTCTTCAGGATAACGAAACACGACTACATCCCCCCGTTGGGGTTTCCCTATATCGATGATTTTGATATTAGCGACCGGCAAGCGGATCCCGTAACGAAATTTGTTGACTAAGATAAAATCCCCAATCAATAAGGTTGGCATCATTGAGCCTGATGGAATACGAAACGGCTCAACCAAAAAAGAGCGCAGTGCCAATACAATCAAAAAGACTGGAAACAAAGATCGTGCCAAATCAACTATAAACGGTATTTGAACGGCTTGAAAACGCTCAGCCTCATTCGCCGACAAACCAGCCTTGACAATCGCACGCCGTGGTGCCAAGAAAAATTTATCAAAGAGCCAAATCAATCCACTGGCTAACATTAACAAGACTAAAATCGTTGCTAAATCCCAATTCAAATTCATGTTTTCTTCTGATCCGTTATCAGTGGTAATTGGTTTCTCGGTTCCAAACCAAATATTTTTTGTGCACAAAAAACATTTGCATGGAAATCAGTTTACTAGAAAAACTTTTGCCTAGAAACCGAAATCTATTTTTTTCCAACCTGTAACACCGCTAAAAAAGCATCTTGGGGTATCGTTACCGAGCCCACTTGTTTCATGCGTTTTTTACCTTCTTTTTGTTTTTCAAGGAGTTTTCTTTTACGACTCACATCCCCCCCATAACATTTTGCGGTGACATTTTTGCGAAATGCTTTCACAGTTCGGCGGGCAATAATCTGTGTACCCAGAGCAGCCTGTATCGCTACATCAAACATTTGCCTTGGTATCACTTCTTTCATTTTTTGGACGAGTGCAGTGCCTAGTGACAGACTTTTATCTCGGTGGACTATGATGGAGAGGGCATCAACACGCTCGCCATTGATGAGAACATCCAATTTTACTAAGTCAGCAGGTTGAAAACGCAAAAACGTATAGTCTAAGGAAGCATAGCCACGACTCACCGATTTAAGTCGGTCAAAAAAATCCAGCACCATCTCACTCATCGGTAATTCATAAGTTAGTGTGACTTGTGAACCCGTATAATGCAACTTTTTTTGGATACCCCGTTTTTCAATACAAAGATTAATAACATTCCCCAAGTAATCTTGTGGTAAGAGCATATTGACTTCAACAATCGGCTCGCGCATTTCAGCAATCCGATTGGGTGGGGGCAGTGCTGCGGGATTATCCACCATTAACACCTCGCCTTGACCAGTAAGGACTTCATAAACAACAGTGGGGGCGGTGGTAATCAGGTTTAATTCGTATTCACGTTCCAGACGTTCTTGCACAATTTCCATGTGCAACATGCCCAAAAAACCGCAACGAAAGCCAAAGCCTAAAGCTTGGGAGGTTTCAGGTTCATAGTGCAAGGCTGCATCATTGAGTCGCAATTTTGCGAGTGCCTCGCGGAAGGCTTCATAATCATTAGCATCAATGGGGAACATGCCAGCAAACACGTGGGGTTTAATGGCTTGAAAGCCCGGCAAGGGTTTATCAATCGGCTTTGCCGCATCTGTTAAGGTATCGCCGACGGGCGCACCATCAATGTCCTTGATGCCTGCCACCACAAATCCGACTTCGCCAGCCTCGAGTACTTCACGGTCTTGTCGTTTTGGGGTAAAAATACCCACTTTGTCGACTTGAACACGCCGCCCGGTTGACATCACGAGAATTTTTTGCCGTTTGTGCAAGCTGCCTTGCATAACTCGCACCAAGGAGACTACGCCTAAGTAGTTGTCAAACCAAGAATCAATGATAAGAGCGGTCAAAGATTCATTATTGTTCCCAGTGGGCGGTGGGATGCGTTGTATTAAAGATTCAAGTAATTCTTCAACCCCCCAGCCGGTTTTGGCACTGACATGCAGCGCATTTTCGGCTTCAATCCCAATGATTTCCTCAATTTGTTGTATCACGCGGAGGGGATCGGCCGCTGGTAAGTCAATTTTATTGAGTACAGGCACCACCTCAAGTCCCTGCTCAATGGCAGTGTAACAGTTAGCGACACTTTGGGCCTCTACCCCTTGTGCCGCATCAATTACCAGCAATGCTCCCTCACAAGCTGCCAATGAGCGTGAGACTTCATAAGAAAAATCCACATGACCGGGTGTGTCAATGAAGTTGAGTTGGTAAGTTTGTCCATCTTTTGCCTGATAATTGAGCGTCACGCTTTGCGCTTTGATGGTAATGCCTCGCTCACGCTCCAAGTCCATTGAATCCAAGACTTGTTGAGACATTTCCCTCTCTGTCAAGCCCCCACAGATTTGGATAAAACGATCAGCGAGGGTAGATTTGCCATGATCGATATGAGCAATAATAGAAAAATTACGAATCTGCTTCATGCCTGTCCTTTCGCTTATTTTTTAGTGCCTCATGAATTAAATGACATAAAATTCAATCGGTTATTTTTTGACCTTTAAAGTCAAAGCATTATAAAGGTATATAATAAATAGTCTTTTTTGGCGTTTCGGTTTTTTAAATATTGGGCAAAATCAGTCAATTATTAATAAAGAACAAAAACGTCAAATCAATAACTTACAAATTACTCTGAGCCGGAAAAAATAAGCGAAAGTACCGTCATGCAGTTATCAGTTCGTAGCGATAGTTTGCTAGAAAAACTTTGGCATCGAAATCATTTCGTAGCGATAGTTTTCGTGGTTCAAAAATCTTTGGCGTTGAGTTCAGTTATTAGGTAATTGGTTTCAATGCAAAAGTTTTTGTACACAATTTTTGGCATTGAATTGGTAATCGTCAATTTGCCAATTGGGCATTTCTTACTGTTCACTGATATTCATGATGCTACCAAATTTCACAGCCGTTACTTGTACTTGGTAGCAGTCAAGAATGATGTCACAAAAATACAACAACTGTTATCAAATAACAACACCTTTCTCGTCTTGACCTCGGCCTCGTCATAGTTGGTTGTTATTTTTTGTTAAATTAATACCTTAGCCTAAAGTCGAATATTAAATAAGGATTATTATGATAACTTATTGAAAATAAATGAAACTGAAAAATTTTTTTTCTTGAACTTTAAAGCCATAAATAGTTGAAAGTGATGGACTTTATTATAATAACCCTAATCGTAGTTCTAAAAATTGGCGAAGGTATTGTTTTGTTAAATAATTCCCGTATGTGTTATTTAAACCAATAAATTACATCGGACTTTTTTGATGCCCTGCGTCTATACACAGAGCAATAGAGTTTCGTGAAAATATCACGTCATTCTTTGAAAGTTTTTTCCCAAAAAACTTGGTTTTGAAGCCCAAGTTTTTATGCACAAAAACTTGAACTTCAAATAGATTTTCACGGATTTCAAGCACACTCAATATATACTTAAATGTTCATGCTTATGAACATTCCAAACTCCTTAATTTCTGGGTTATCAGGTTACTGAACACCTTAACGCTCTCTCTATTTAATCCCGCTTCAAAAAGTTCTGAAATATTCTAATACCAAATCTTTATTCAAATGATAATGACAAATTTCCCGCTCCCCAGCTGCTAAAACGGGGACTCGTTCACCGTAGCGTAGCTTGAGATAACTGTCAGCATCAATATCCACAACATTCAGGGAAAAACCATACTGTTTTTGAAACAGTTGTAATTGCTGCTTCATTTCTTCACAGAGGTGACACCCCACTCGCGTGTAGAGTGTCAAAATTGGTTTTTTTGTCATTTCGCAGGAATATCCAGGGGCAAGAAAAGTGGAGTACCATGGCGATGGACCAATACTGGCACCGATGTATCGCTCAGTTGACGTATTATTTTCTTGAAATGAGTGACACCTTTAATCTTGATGTTATTTATCCACATAATAACATCACCTTTGCGGATCCCAGCATCGTATGCCGGTCCTTGTTTA
>QNER01000737.1 GCA_003646175.1 Candidatus Parabeggiatoa sp. nov. 1 | reverse complement strand
TCCCCGGAGCCTACGGCATCGTATTTTCCGCCACATCGCTTTGCTAAGGTATCCGAAAATCGGTAATAACAAGATGAATATCACTACCCAATACACAACCGGATTATGAAACAGTCTAATGAAGTCGGCTATGAGGGGTTGAGTTTGTAGGCCTTCAAAAAAATGCACAACTGTACTTAACCAAGAGTTGCTGTCATTGGGTGACAGGGTACCTGTGCTTGAAGCCGTGATACTGGCGACACCGACCGCAACGAGAAGAGACAGTATCCCCCCCAAATTGCTGATCCGTTCACTCCACGCGAGTTGCCGCCCGTCAAAGTGCAAACGCCAACGTTGACGGATGCCATCTAAATAGGTCAGTTCGCCTTCGGTATAAGCGATGTGATTGTGTAATTTTTGGGCATCCGCGTCGAAGCTGTCCAGCAATGGCGTTTCGTCATCAGATTGCCAAACGACTTCCCACCGCTGGCTGTGTTTACGCGCCCGTCGCAACCATCGCGCTAAGTTATGTTGGTGGATTTCCAGCGTTTTAATAGCCTGGTGCAATTTGCCCAATAACAAACTGGTATCGGCCGCTTGTCCGGCCATCGTTTGTAATCCCTCTGATAATTGCTGATTGGATAAACAAGACAATTGGGTTTGATTGTGAGATGCGCTACACACCCGCAACTGTTTACGCATAGTCAGGGCCGCTAAATCCATGCGGGTAAATTGCCACTTGCGCACTAACAGACGCGGCAACATGTACACGATCAAGGCCGGTTCACCGCCTGATAAAAAGTCTTGCAATTGTTCGGGCCAAGTTGCTGCGCCAACATTGTGTAAATCACCATGCGCTAAACCATAAACCGCAAACACCGGATTGGCGCTCTCAGTCATCATATCCAGCGGTGCCAACTGTGGGATCGGTAAATCAAGCCGGAGCTGCCAATGCTGATTTTGTCGTCTGGACCGAAGTTGTGACTCAAAGCGATACAAAGCGGCTGGGGCCAGCATTTTATCAACCGCACTGTCTTCAGTATCGACCACTTCGAGCAGCCAATCGTCAGGTTTGAAAACCATCGCGTTATGCCCGGTGACTGGCACCGTAACAGCATGAGATTTTATGCTGGCATCATTAATCAACAACGCCACGCCGAGCAAAGCTTGCGTGCAGAAAGTATGGGCTTGGTTTTCATTAAGGCCTTGATTAGCAAACTGTTCTGTATAATAACGCTGGATTTTCTCCCAACCGCTTTTGAGATAGATCGGCCACTCTTCAAGCGCTGCCGGTTGCCTTTCGGGGGTAAACGCATCGGCCCGAAACAGCCGCTTGTCATTATCAATAGCCAGGCCGTCCTTGGTGATGCGGGGAGATTGAACGGTGGCGAAACTGTCTGGCTCACTTAGCCGAGTGTGATCATCTCGTTCAATGTCGGTGCGTAACAAGTAATAAAATTCATAACTGAGATTAGAAGGTGCCGCGTTCATAATGATTTAAGCTTTAAGCGAATAATTGTTATAGCAATGATGAATGGTGAATGATGAATGATGAATGATTATTTAATATTATTATCAATAGCTTAAGTGATATCAATGTACTTGATGCAATCGGGAAACGCTATAATTTCTTTTATAATATCATTTGTACCGATTGATGTCAGTGACAGAATACAATTGCCAAAAGGTAACTACTCAGCCCCAATGGGGCGAATTATTATAGCCTGGGGCAACGCCCCAGGTGCAGGTGTTTATGAAGTGAAAGCCCTGAAAGGGCGCATTAAAATAAAATCAAGGTGGAGAGGGCGTTGCCCTGGGCTTTAATAAAGCGCCCTTTCAGGGCTGAGTAGTTACGTCAAAAGAAACATTTTCCTATCAATGAAATTGATAGATTTTAATAGGTTTCCCGTTATATTTATAATAGACATTATGCAATGCTCAATTAAAAATAATTATACCATATTCTCAATGTTCAAGTTTTTGATGTGATTTGGTTTTGCGGCAATCACAGAATGAGTGTTTGTAAATACAACTCATTGATTTTTAATAACGTTAATTTTTACGCCTAAAAATACCCATAACATCTAGTACACGATCGCGGAAATTTCGAGACCACCTCAGCCAACGGCTAAAGCCGTTGTCTAAAAGCTCAAGTGCCCTGAAGGGCACTGCAAGAGGGTTAGTCGGCTTTAGCCTTTTTCGCTTTCAGACAACTGCTTTAGTTGGCTGAGGTGGTCTCGAAATTGGAGCGATCCTGCACTAGTACAACGGATTTGGGGTATAAACGGATAAACCTAATCCTGACTTTTTTGCTAATCTTTTCAGGGTTCGGGGTAGCAAAATCATTGCGATGATGATTTATTTTGAGACACCCTCACTAATAAGAAATTAAGCGAATTGATTGCTCGCTGCCTCAATTGCTGTTATTCTATTTTTTCTTTATAAGTACGAAATTGGTAAAAAAACAATTGTAATTTGTTAAGACTATTTTTCTTAAAAATAGAAATTATGGTGAAACCAAACGGAGTCGATTTCAACAATCAGTTAATAAGGAAAGATTAATTATGGAATGTGGTGGAAATGAACCCTTTGCCCTAAGAGTGTTAGGGGACAGCATGGTACCTGAGTTTATGGAGGGGCATATTATTATTATTGAGCCTGATGGTATGGTTGAAAATGGCTCTTATGTTTTTGCTGTCTATGAAGATGAGTACATTTTTAGGCAATTGCATATTGAAAATGAGCAGTATTTTCTAAAACCTTTGAATGATCAATACCCAACGGTGAAAATTGCCGGTTTAGACGCGATAAAAGGTGTTATTACTCAACGGGCTGGTACCCGTCGTAAAGAACATAAATCTTATGTATGATCGGGAGGGCAAAACCTTCAAGGTTTCCAAAACCTTGAAGGTTTCTAACTGATTGGGATCGCAGGGCAAAACCGTAAAGCGTTGAAAAAACCTTGAAGGTTTCTAACTGATTGGGATCGCAGGGCAAAACCGTAAAGCGTTGAAAAAACCTTGAAGGTTTCTACTGATTAGGCGCGATTGGGAATCAAACATAAATAAAAACAATAAATTAATCAATCATTCTTAATGAACCATTCCTTAATGATTATTGGACTCTGCCAGCTTGTACAGCGTATCATATATATTTTAATATAATAATCAATTGATAATATCAAGATGCTTCCATTTATATGAACAATCAAATAAAAATAAATATTTTACTGGTTGATGATGAGCGAGCTAGCCTACTTTTCTTGACAAAAGTGCTTGATGATCCGATGTACCATTTGATGTGTGCCAATTCTGCTCAAGAGGCATTGGACTGGTTACGTCTTAACCAAGAATGTGCGTTGGTTGTACTTGATATTAACTTGGATGACTCAGATGGTTTTGAGATAGCTAAGTTTGTTAGGGCACAACCGAATACTAAAGATACGCCCATTATCTTTGTGACTGGCATGAGTCATCGCCCCGAATATTTGGCACAAGCGTATGCGTTGGGCGCGATTGATTATATCATTAAGCCATTTAATCCCGATATTGTTAAAACTAAGGTAGCGGTGTTGGTTGATTTATATCGAAAAACCATTCAACTCCAGCAAACAAATGCACAATTACAACAGGTTATTCTCAAACATCAACAAACCGAACAGGCACTGCGTGAACAATCACAAACACTACGTGCGATTCTTGATGCGACGCTTGATATTATTATTATGCTGGAATTGGACGGTACCATTGTTACCATCAACCCGACTGGGGCTGCTCAATTTGGAATGAACCGCACTGATATCATAGATCATTGTTTTTACGATTTGTTACCGCCAAAAGTAGCAGAACAGCGAATTTTAGCAATAGAGGAAGTCATTCGCACCAAAAAGAGCGTCTTCTTTGAAAAATATAGATCTGGTCTTTGGTTTGAATGCAATTTTTATCCGGTTTGTAACGAAGAAGGTCATGTTATCCGCATTGCGCTCTTTGGACGCGATACCACCCAACGTAAACAGGCTGAAGAGGAATTACGCACCCAGCAAGAATTATTGCGTTTGGTGATAGACAGTGTCCCCCACCTCATTTTCTGGAAAGATCTCAATAGTGTTTATTTAGGTTGTAACCAAAACTTTGCCAAAATGGCCAATGTAGACACGCCAGAGCAGATTATTGGTCAAACTGACTTTGATTTACCTTGGAAACCCTTTGAACCTTCTAAATTTCGCGCTGACGATAGGCGCGTGATGAATAATAACACGCCAGAATATCACCTCATTGAAACCACGGTTGGGCCGACTAATGGTCAGCAAATCTGGGTTGATACCAGCAAAGTGCCGTTGCATGATGCGACTGGCACCGTTATAGGGATTCTTGGCGCGTTTGAAAACATCACTGAGCGTAAACAGGCTGAATTAGAATTGCAACGGAGTAAAGCAGCCCTAGAGCAAGCCAACGCTGAACTCAATCAGTTTAAAACCACACTGGATATGATGCTAGACTGTGTATTTATGGTTGATTGTGAAGAATCGCCGTTTTTTTATGTCAATCAAGGCGCGATAAATCAGTTGGGTTATACCCAAGAAGAATTGCTCCAAATGACTCTCTCAGACATCAACCCAGAATACACAGATAAAGAGCTATCCGAATGGTATGCACGTTTATACGATGGTTCACTGCCCGCACTCACTGTTGAAACAATACACCGGCATAAAAATGGTACGTTG
>QNER01000736.1 GCA_003646175.1 Candidatus Parabeggiatoa sp. nov. 1 | reverse complement strand
CTACGTTTTCACTTATGTATAACGATGAGTGCGCCGGCATGGGAACGCATTCAGGACACGCCAGCGTCCAGTCGAAACACGCCAAATAATACCAATTCCCAATTCATTAGGCGTTGATTGCTTCCAGTAAGCCGGTGATGTCGGCCTGAGAACTGGTTTTAAGGATTTTTTTGGCCAAACGTGCCAAACCGTCCATTTTACTGTTAATAATCGTTTGTTTGATTTCTAAGTAGGCTTCGGGATTGACACTAAAAGAACGCAGTCCAAGTCCAAGCAACAATCGCACGTAACGACTGTCACTGGCCATTTCGCCACACATGCTGATGGGTTTACCCGCTTGAGTGGCCCCATCAATGCTCATTTTAATCAAACGTAACACCGCCGGATGCAGCGGATCGTACAAATAGTTTACCGCCTCGTCACTTCGATCAACGGCCAGAGCGTATTGAATTAAGTCATTTGTACCTATTGACAAAAAATCCACATAAGGGGTCACCAAATCGGTGCAAAGTGCCATTGCTGGCACTTCTACCATCACGCCAAATGGCATGGCGGGATCGAATGGAAGCGATTTACTGTGCAGTTCCGTTCTAATTTCTTCAATAATTTTAGTGACTTGTGCCAACTCTTGTAGTCCGCACACCATCGGAATCATCATACGCACTTGACCTAGCGCAGAGGCACGCAAAATCGCCCGCAATTGTGGCTTGAACAGTTTTAGGTCTTTTAAACACAGGCGAATCGCACGCAAACCAAGGGCGGGATTAGTGGCAGACGAACCTTCATGGGAACGGCTATCGACAAATTGTTTATCGGCACCAAGATCTAATGTGCGTATTGTCACTAAACCACCTTTAAGGGATCGGATGACTCGACTGTAAGCGTCAAAGTGTTCCTCTTCTTCCGGCGGTTGCTGTCGATTCATAAACAGAAATTCCGTCCGGTACAAACCTATCCCTTCTCCCCCCACACGTTTGACCGCCGTCATATCCTCTGGGAATTCGATATTGACGTGCAAAGTAACCGGTGTACCATCACGAGTCATAGTGGGTGATGTCTTGATTTTGCTTAAGGCAGCACGGTAACGTTTTTCTTCACGCTGACGCATCCGGTAATAACGCAAACTACGCTCGTCAGGCGCGACAAATATCACGCCTTTTTCACCATCAACAATCACAGTGTCATTGGGTTGGATATAAGGGCGGGCGTGGCGTAGTCCAACAATGGCCGGAATGCCTAAGCTACGGGCTAAAATGGCCGTATGCGAAGTAGTACCACCATATTCGGTAGCAAAAGCCAGAATATTATGATGTTGCATGAACACCGTTTCTGCCGGACTTAAGTCATTAGCTAACACAATAGTATTAGCCAAGTAGGCTTGTGCCGGTTCATAAGATATATCAGTATAGCCACGTAAAATGCGTTGGATGCGTGTTACCACTTGCACAACATCGTGTTTGCGGGCACTTAAGTACGGATCATCCATCTTGTCAAAGAGTTGCACGATGTTGTCACACTGCATTTTCAATGCCCATTCCGCATTACATTGGTGCTCGTAAATCAAATCTATTGGGACTTTTTTTAGGAGGTTATCTTCAAGCATCAACAAATGGGCATCAAGAAACCCAGCAACATCGACAGTCGTGTCTTTGGGGATGCGTTCACGTATGTGCAACAATTGCTGGCATGCTAGGCTAACGGCATTTTCAAAACGCACAACTTCATCATCAAGGTGGTGCTTTGGTAAGCAATATTCGCTGACCTCTACGGGATCGTGGTTGATGATATGGACTTTTCCAATGGCAATACCTTTAGATACACCTATACCATGTAGGGTTAAGCTCACTCTTCTTCTCCGAAACCGCTTTGTACTAAGCCACTTAATTCGGCCATCGCGACTGCTTCGTCGGCCCCATCGATACTCAATTCAATCTCAGTTCCCCTAGCCGCTGCTAACAGCATGACACCCATGATGCTTTTGCCATTGACTTCGCGCTGTTGGCGTTTCACTAAGACTTCGCTTTCAAATTGTGAGGCCAGCTTGACCAATTTGGCAGCAGCCCGTGCATGTAGCCCTAATTTATTGATGATGGTAAGCGTTTGTTTCAACATATCAATTACCAAAATATGACCTCAATTTGATGCTGTTTTCCAAGATGGCGAATAGCGAATAGCGAATAGCGACAAAACGAAGATTAAAACCATTTGGGATCAATCAAAATAGAGGTTGCACTCAATTATCAGTTATAGTTATAGTTATCTAGAAAGTTTGGTTCTTTTTAAGACTTTTGATGTTTGGCAAACCTCGAATGTTGGCGCAGAATTTTTCAACAGCCACTTTATCATCTGTGGTTGCCCAGAAAAATTCGATGACTTGGGGCATAGTGTGATGATAAATAAAAATATTAATTAAGGAGCCTCTTGCAAAACTAAAGGGAAATGGTTAATGGTTAATAATGGTTAATGTTTTTTGAGTGGTTAAAGCTAAAGGCTCAAACACAATGAATGTCTATGTAACTCATTGATTAACAAAGTAAATAATGTGTTCTACACCCAAATCAGGCCGATTTTGTTTGAAATTTTCTATTGGCAAAAAACTTTCGCATCGAGTCATATCCATTAACCATTAACCATTATTAACCATTCCCAAGGATTTTGGAGTTTTGCAAGTCCCTATCAGGTATTCAATAATAACGAATAGCGAATAACCAAGGGTTCATCTCAAAATAATTATTTTATATTTCAATAATTTATATAATAAGTGCTGAATCTGTGGTGGTTTAAAAAAATTTTATCAGAGCATAAGACATAATGTGGGTGGTTATTCGCTATTTGCAAACTAAGCAGCGCTGGGTTATTAAATTGTTAACGGTTGGGTGAATTGGCGTCCAGTATTCCCTGACAGCCCCCTGATAGGGCTTTATTAGCCAGTGTGTCTAAATCGGCTGAGGCAGAATTCATTATTTTAACCAACATAGGTAAATTCACTCCCGCCACCACTCGTACCCGATAATTGGACATTAAACTACAGGCAATATTACAGGGGGTAGCCCCAAAAAGATCGGTAAGTACCAACACACCATGCCCTTTGTTAAGGTTCTGGCAAAGCGTTTCCGCATGGTAGCAAAATGCCAGTGGCTCATTTTCATGACGGATGGGTAAGACTTTTACTGGCAAAGGCAACGTACCCAGCATCTGCTGTAGACTCTCCAACAAACTTGAGCCAATATCATCATGGGTAATCAGCAAAATGCCTACGCTCATTTTATTTTTTTGTTCGGAAGTTTAAGTTATCAATTCCAGGCTAAAGTTTTTTGTGCACAAAAAACTTTAGCCTGGAAATCAGTTATCAGTGAAAACCGTTTTCTTTGCTCCAGTTTTTGCTCAGAGGCGGTGAAAAAATTGTCAAAATGGCCGAGTTTTCGTCTGTAACTCATTGATTTTTAATTATCGAAAAGGTCAAAAAACGAATATTTTCACAGCTTCTCAGCAAAAACGGGTAGCAAAGAACTGATAACTGACAATTCTCGATGCCGTACCAATACCCCGTAACTTCGTTGACTAAAATGCTGGGCTAATTGCTCGGCTAAGTAGACGGAACGATGTTGTCCACCCGTACAGCCAATGGCGATAGTCAGATAACTCCTATTTTCAGCCGCAAATTGGGGAATCCAAGTCTCCAAAAAACTAATAAGGTGTTCACACATCTGCTGTACTTTGGGTTCTGTTTGTAAAAAATTTATCACCGCAGCATCACAACCCGTCAAATTTCTTAATTCGGTTTTCCAGTGAGGATTGGGCAAACAGCGTACATCAAAGACAAAATCGGCATCAAAAGGGATCCCTTTTTTGAAGCCAAACGATTGAAACAACAAAGATAAACCTTGGCTCGGGCTTAACCCCACTCGTAGCCGGATCATATCGCGCAGTTGATGCACATCTGTTAGGCTTGTGTTAATGCGAATATCAGCACGAGCTGCTAAGGGTTCAAGTAATTGGCGTTCTCGTTTAATGGCTTCCGCCAAGGGCATATTTTGTTTTGTTAAGGGGTGTTTACGGCGAGTTTCACTAAAGCGTTTGATAAGTACCGCATCATCCGCTTCAAGAAATAACACTTGAGGCGGAATCAGCGTGACGCTGATGGTTTGCAGCAAGGCTGGCATGTCCGGTTCACTTATGGTGCGGGCATCTACCCCCACTGCAACACAACATCCCAAGCCCTCGCTCAGAGGGCCCATTTGTTCGATAAAGGCGGGCAATAAACCAACCGGCAAATTGTCAACACAATAAGCCCCCATATCTTCCAAGCTATGCAAAGCGATGGTTTTGCCCGCCCCCGACAAACCACTGACTATTACCAGTTTCATATTCAGTTATCAGTTATCAAGGTAACTCCAAAAATGGGTGCACCAAAAAACATACCCGAATCATTTTTCTCAACCCCGAAGGGGTTGAATGTGAATAGCCCCAGTCTATAGTCAAAGTAGGGTGGGCAAAGTCTTTTTCTTGCCCACCGCCTAAGCGGCAAAAAAAAACTTGCCTGCCCCCTACATAAATATCATTAAAATCAAATGCTTAAATGTGTATAACGATGAGGTGCAACCTGGGGAAAAAATAGAACCCCCCAGTCAAAGTAGTCAAAGTAGGGTGGGCAAAGTCTTTTTCTTGCCCACCGCCTAAGCGGCAAAAAAAAACTTGCCTGCCCCCT
>QNER01000735.1 GCA_003646175.1 Candidatus Parabeggiatoa sp. nov. 1 | reverse complement strand
GCCGGTGATGGTGTGACCACTTTTAATTTGCACCACATCTATTTCCGTCGGTTGCGAGTTATCGGCCCCAGTGTTAGGATTGCCGAACTCATCAGGCATGGTGTTATTTGCCCCGGTGCTAGGCGTGCCTAACTCATCAAGCATCGTGTTACGTTCCCAACTGTTTGAAGCACCCCAAAAACCATCCCCTGATGAGGCTATGGTGATATTCGCTTCAGAACAATTCGCCGGTTTGGTAACTGTCCCGGTCAATGGCACTTTTGTTGCAAGCCCATTAAAGCGAATGTGAACAAAGGCTTGCTTGTCATCGGTTGATAAGGTAGGGATGAACTTTGCTGAAAATTGGCACTGTTCTTCGGGCCGCATAAATGCTTTAGAGGAACAATCGCCGTAGAATGAAAACTCTTCAGCATCCGCACCCGTCAAAGTCATGTTCTCGAACTTCAGATTGACGTTACCGGTATTTTCGATGGTAAACGTTTGTTCATCAAACGGACCTCTGCCAAGCGTTACCGTACCAAAGTCATGGGCACTTGGAGAAACAGCCAGGTTTGGTTGATCTGGATCAAGCGCGTTAGCTTGTAATGGCATGGGCTCATATCGCACATTGGCATCATTGAATGTCAAGTTGAAACTCGCTTCTTTGATACCAGCGGCGGTGGGTGAAAAGACAATGGTGAATTGGCAGGCCGATAATGTTTGGCCTTGCGATTCTCCGTCATAGCATTCTTTGTTCTTTTCGATAAATTCAGAGGCATTGTTACCAGTGAACTCAATGGTATCTACTTGAAGATCACCACAGTTCTGAGAGCGAGTGTTAATTGTTAATGAGAGAGATTCGCCAACCGCTTCCGTCCCAAAATCAAGCGTTGGTGGATTCACACTCACATTCCCACCAGTAGCACATTCGAGGAGTGCGAGCGTTTGATTTCCTGCCCAGTCAGGGTCTTTAATGTCAAGAAAACTGAGGAGTTCTGCATCTGAGGCGGTTAAATGATTGTAACCAAAATCCAAACCAAAGTCGCCACACTCGTCGTAGTATAATTCGGTTAACTGAGTTAACGAAAGCGGAATATCGCCGCTCAGTTGGTTGTTGTCCAACTGGAGAACAGTCAACTGACTCAGGTTGCCCAATTCGCTCGGAATAGGTCCACTTAGTTGGTTGTATGACAGAGTGAGCGAGAGCAACTGGCTCAGGTTGCCCAATTCGTTCGGAAGATGCCCGTTCAGCCTTCCATTGTTTCCGATAATTTCGCTGCGAGCCATGGATTTTGATCCGTCTCTGGCAGCGAAAGCATTTTCGCTAGGAAATGCAAGCCGTAGTAAAGTCATGGGGGAGCGATTCTTCCGCCTCGTTCGGTCCGTGGTACCGGACAGCCAGAGTCCAATTTAAAACGTTACGCGGTTCGCTACGGGCTTCATTAAGCATGGACGCTCATTTTGCAACTCTTTGCCCCGTCGGCACTATTTCCGTAACATGTCCCGCCCTACAAGTGATACCCATCCAATTACACGGCGTATTCGTCACATTCCAATTATTGTTAGGACTGCCACTCCAATTTGGGCCATCGGTGCTGGTATAGAGCGCAACTAACGCTTCACACTCCATTTGTGGAATTTCGGTGACCAACGTACAGTCGGTCACTGCCTGTGCGCGAGGTAGCCAAACAAAACTTAAAATCACGCAAAAAAACAATAGGCGTTGACCAAAAGGCACCCTTTTTCCTACTGGTATTTCCCGCTGAACGGTAGTCGCTTTGGGAGAGACACTTAGGAATCTATCCGAAAACCCTCTCGCAAAGGAACGACAAGGTTTTAAAAAAACCGTATATTTAGAACTATTAAGCTCTAAGGCGGTAGTAATACCTTGCGCCAGTGTCGAGGGCTTAAAAGCGATAGAAAGTTGTTCTGTATCAACCTTTTTTGCATTTAGCATGATTGAATACCTCGTACATTTTGGTAAATAGTAAAGATAACTAATTGTAATTGTAACTTAAGTAATTGAGCCACTATAGTTTTTCAGAAAAATAATGTAACGAAACGGATGCTATCCCTTCTTAGGGATAGTATCCGTTAACTTTGACTTGTGAAATTAATTATATGAACATCTACTTAAGTAATTGAGCCACTATGACTCATAAACTTAGAACTCTATATATGCATAAAGTGTGCCAACTTGTCAGAAATGGTTGTGGTTTATAGATAAGGCATAAAGTGTGCCAACTTGTCAGAAATGGTTGTGGCTTATTGATAAACGTAGGTAACCGGTAACAACCTGGGGGGTTAAATATCAGCTAATTTCTTGGTTCATTTGGAACGACGTTTTTATTCCATTTTTTGGCCCTACAAATCACTGCCATTAAGTTAAGCTTTTCATTGAGGGCAACCACAAGGGATTGCCCCTACGAACCATAGCAAAATGTAGGGGCAATCCTTTATGGTTGCCCTTTCGAGGTTCAGGTTTTTGCGCGCAAAAACCTGAACCTCGAAAACGAAGGTGGCATTGACCCTACAAATCCAATCGAGAGTGAAAAACCAGTGGAAAATATGGCTCAAATTTAACACCCCAGTAACAACCTAAAGTTATTCTATGTACAGGACAACAATTATAACCAATTGATTTTATAAGTGTTCAGTGATGCTATCGCTTTTGAACGTATCACTAGGCTTTGGAATTGACAGTCTTCATTTGGGTTGTGTACAAAACTTAACGTCAAAAATATTGATAACTGCGGTAGATTTTTTGAGTGATACTATCGCCAAAAAAGCGATAGCATCACGACTTGAAGACGTTTTTGTCCTGTACATAGAAAGTTGTTAATAGATGCCATAACGTGCTGAAACTCAGCAGCGGCTCATGGAGTTTGGCGCTGAAAAACGAGGGTATTTCATTGAGAATAAAAGAGAAATAGACAAAGTGCTGAAACTCAGCAGGGGGTGCTGAAACTCAGCAGCGACTCAATACCATAAAGACAGGTTATTTTATTGATAAACAATGATAATTGATAGGTGCTGAAACTCAGCCGCTGCTCATGCCATAAAAATATTTTAGTTTATAGATAAATAAACAACGACAACCAATAAGAGATGGTGAATGAAAATCAGCTTTTTATCGTTTCTACGTTCAAAGCGATGCCATTCATTTAAGAAAACATTTTCACTTAATTTGACAATGTCACATTTCAATCACCACGCTGCCCAATCGTACCAGGTTGGCCTTGTACTCCGGTTCAGATAAACTACGCTGCTCAATCGTATAAGGTTGGCCTTGTACTCCGGTTCAGATAAACTACGCAGCCCAATCGTACCAGGTTGGCCTGAAACGAATGATAATATGACATTGTCAAGTTAATGTTTCCAGAAGAAACGTCAACAAACTTATCAATTTTATAGTTTTTCAGATAAATAATTTCAGTTAGTAGAAACCTTCAAGGTTTTTGCAACGCTTTACGGTTTTGTCCTATAGTTTTTCAGAAAAATAAAATAATATAACGAAACGGATGCTATCCCTTCTTAGGGATAGTATCCGTTAATTTCGATTTGTGAAATTAATTATCTGAACATCTATAGTGTTCCACCGTGTGCTCAAAGTTGCTGAATGAAAATTCACTGTTCCATATAGGGTTGAACAAGCTCACGAATTTCTCTGATTTTAAAGTTGTCAGCTAACTGACGAATTTGGTTAGCTATGGGCACTAATTGTGTATCCATTTGTTCCAGTTTGTCAGTTTGTTCAAGAATGCCATTGACATTGCCCACTAGGGTTAAATGAAACAACAGAGCCGCTTGTTTAGCTGGTAGCACAGCTAACGTCGCGCAGTTGTCAGCTGATTCTTCCATTGAGTCGTTTAAAAGTTGAGAACTCAGGTTGTCTACGGTAGACTCACTTGCTGTGTTATTAAGTGGTTTGATATCTGCATAGCGCCAATTTAGATTGAGATGTTTTTGCAAAAGTTTGAGTAGCACTTCAACACGAAAAGGTTTGGAGATAAAATCAAAACCGCCTACTTCTAAACCTTCTTGTTGGCTGATATCTAAAAAACTGGCTGAAATGGCAATAATGGGTATCTTGGAAAATGTTGACATTTTTCTGATTTGGCGCGTTAATTCAAAACCGTCCATTTTTGGCATTACTAAGTCGGCGATAATTAAATCAGGATAACAGGAACGTACTTTGTCTAAACCTTCTTGACCATCACTGGCTTCAATGGTTTTAAAGCCTAAATGTGTCAACAAATTAACTAATACGGCGCGATTTTCCCATTCATCGTCAATCACTAAGATTTGGCGTGATTGCCCTTGGAAACCTATCACGAGGGCTTCTTCGGTTTTGTCTAAGTTTGCCATATTGGAGACTTCTGGCAAATTTAGCACTGTCCAAAAGGTACTGCCATGCGCTAATGTGCTTTCAACGTGCAGTTTTCCACCCATCATCTCAATCAGTTTTTTCGCGATAGACAGCCCTAAGCCAGCACCTTCAATCTTATAATGGTTACTCATGGGCTGTTGCTGAAAAGGCAAAAATATTTTCTCCAACTCTTCAGCCGCAATCCCAATCCCGGTATCTTCTATTTGGAAAAGCATTTTTGGTGGTTCAGAATGCTGAACGTTTGAGTCCTGATTTTGTAAACCCACTTTGAAGGTGACTCCTCCCTGTTCAGTAAACTTGATCGCATTAGCTAGTAAGTTAATCAGAACTTGCCGCATTCTTTTTTCATC
>QNER01000734.1 GCA_003646175.1 Candidatus Parabeggiatoa sp. nov. 1 | reverse complement strand
TTCACCTTCAATACCTTCATCCTTGGGTTCTGTAAAAATGCGGTTGCCCTCAGAATCGTAGAGTTCCAACGCAATATCTATGTCTGCGCCCACCGGATTGGCTCTGATGTCATATCTCAGGTTAGCCTTGGCATAAAATTTAAACCAATCCTCATCTGTCCGACTGTGCAACGTGTGTTGTTGACGTTTGTCATCGCCAACAATCATCACCTGCGCCTGTTCAAGTTTATCATCAGGCTCATAAATATCTTGGAAAGCCAATGCGCTCCCATGGCTTAGAGAAAACAGGATTGGCAAATACCAAGCCACGCGATTGTTTGCAAAACACATTTTCATTGTTTACGATCCTCTTTAAAACAATAACTCACTTATATCAATAGGGTATTCAAAAAAAATAAATGGGATTCAAAAGCTTTAAGTTCACACAGAACCAATATTTATCTTATATCTTCCAAACTAAAGTTTGGACTCCAAAATTCTATGGCTACCACTCCAAAGCCTCTGGGATTTCCTGAAACAGTTTATTGAGTTCGTTGTGAAAGCGGTGCTGTCGCTTCATTTCAATCCAAACCGTGGGATGATGCATTTCTTGGAGACTTTTGGTTAAGTATTTTAACGCTTGGCAAGTTGCACCATTCGTTTGCTTTTTTTGATATTCATAGAGACGCGCTTTGTAAGAGTCAAAAGCATTACGTCTTGCTTTGATTAACACCTCGCGGCTATTGAGTCTCAGCACTTTGATAGTATAGTTCGCACGTCGGTAGGCTTGTGTATCGTTATCTGCGGTTGGAACGAACATAAACGTATCCAATAAATCAAGTGCCATATAATCAAGCGGGTTCTCACTTCTGGGATCAATGAGTACGGAAATGCCTTGCAAAGGTGGTACGATGGGATCATTTTTGCGCCGGGCAACATTAACAAAATGTCCGGTTTTGGATTCAATGACTGCAATTTTTTTGCCCTTTGGCACGTTACAAGTGCCACAAGCATAGAGGTAGTTCTGCCATGCAAAAACCAGTTCCGGATAAATATCTTTTGGACGAATATGCTCGACTTCATCAGCACAGGAATCTTCGCAGTAACAACAACGACGCGCACCAGAACACATTTTATCAAGCGTGGCACGAACTGTCTGAAATGTCTTGTTTTTGTGTGTGTTGCGAAGCGTGAATAACCTTTTTGCCGCACTGACTTGTTTGGCATAGTCTAATTCTTTCTCGACTTCTTTTTGGTACTCATTCAGTTTTTCTTGTGCTTGGGCGGGCAATGGAATATTTTTCAAATGAATCAATTTGGCTTTCCGTTTGTGGTTTCATTGACTGCTGTCGGGAGCATAGCTCGAAGTTGTTGTCGTTCGGTTTCCTCTTCTAGGGATAATGGGCTATGCAGTGCCTTATAGTTAAGTACCGCAAGATGCTGTAATTTCTGTTGAGAAGAGGCCGAGCGTGCGACATCCATGCCAAATAAGTCAGTGTCTAATGCTTCCAGAATGTTACCATGAACAAGACGTTGAAATTCTTTTCCATCGACACGTCCACCCTCAAAATCAGTGCCTGGTACCGGTAAACGCCATACCGTGCCTTGTTCGGCTGCTTGACAAACCAGCGGGCTATGGGTGGTGACAATAAACTGTATGTTGGGAAAATATCGCCGCAACCAAAAACCTACTTGCCGTTGCCAAGTGGGATGTAAGTGGGCATCAATTTCATCAATGAGTACCACGCCTGGTAAGTCGATTTCCATACGATTCTGACATAAGGCTCGAAAAACGTTGGTAGTACCATAAGCGCGCACTAGCAGCCGAATTAATTCAAAAATCATGCTAAGAATTGAGCGGTAGCCATCACTCAGTTGTTCAACCGCTACTTCACAACCATTGCCATCCACAAAAACGACGGCTTCCGAAGTCACCTGTTGGAGTACCGTGTTATGTGGCAATAACCCCCCTTCATTGAGAAATGTTTTGAGCCGGTTCAGTAATTGCCCGTCATTTTGACCTTCTAGCTGTTTGATATGCAAATTTTGTAGCCAATTCAGGCATTCTGTAAGTGCCACATCTTCACCAAAAGCCGATAGATGCGGTGCCAGTTTTGGGTTGGACTGAAACAGCCTTTCATAATCTCTATTACCCCCGTAAAAACGTCGAAAAGGCCCATAAGACGCACTAAACCAGCCTTCACCATTTCCCCACAGATCGATTTTGGGATTGATGCCTTCTATTTCAGGTGCCTCCAACACGATCTGTTGCCCACGAAGTGAGGGCACTTTCTTAAATGCTAAATGCGCGTGAAGGTGCGATTGGTTAAAGATGGCTTCCTTTCCTATTGTTTGGTCAAACTTGATATCAGGAACGATTTCTAATTGAATCTGGCCTTTAGATTCTCGGTAACGAAGCCAATTTCCCCAATTTTGGCGGAGGGCTGGTGCTTCATTAGTGCCGATGAGGGCTAATGCGATAGCACTGATGATGGTAGATTTTCCAGAACCGTTGTCGCCAATAACGACATGCCATCCAGCGTATTTTTTCGGTTCAAACTCAAGTTCAAAATGTTTAATTGAACGGATATTCTGAATTGTTATTTTATGTAAGTACATAATTCTGTGATCAGTTTCAGTGAGCCGTGGATAGCCATATCGTCATATCGCTCACTTCGCCTAAGCGTTACGCCAACATTTGCAGGTAGTTCTAAAATGCGGGTGAGATTATTTCCACAGGTTTCACCTGTGGCTATTCACATTCAACCCCGAAGGGGTTGATAAGAGCGATTTGGGTATGTTTTCTGGTACATACATTAATTTTTTGGAGTTACCTAATTAATAAAAAGGGAACGCATGGTTATGGTTAAGTAAGTACAATGAATGACGTAAGTACAGCAAATGACGTGGATAAACGAATTAAATATCAACAGACACAGCGTTCTTCCACATCTAATAGATTTCAATCACCACGCGGCCCGCTCGTACAAAGTTCGTCTGATATGAAGGATAAAATCTTTGTACAGGACAAAAAATGTGTAAAAATCGTGATGCTATCGCTTTTTTTTGCGATAGTATCACTAAACAAAAGTGGTAAAAAATGAGATATCAAAGGGGTTTTGTTGGCCCACGCTTTTCTTTGCATGAGTCGCACTTTTAAGTGGTGTTGAACTTGGCCAATTATTTTAAGGCATAAATTAGACCCTAGTAGTGATACTATCGCAAAAAAAAAGCGATAGCATCACGGCTTGAATACTTTTTTGTCCTGTACATAGAAATCCTTTCTTATATACAATCCTTGTAGTTACTCCACACAAAACCCTGACTTACACACCGTTTCAGGATTAAGCGGCAATTCAAGTGGTGTCCCTTCGGGCAACGTCACTGAGTAAAGTCGGTAGCCACCCAATGGGATATTCGCATTTAGCGGCATCTCTATCGCCTTATTACCACCGCCTAACCAAGCCGGGGCAGTTTCTACACCCTGAAACAGCACCAAATCGTTCCTATCTTTGATGGAATACAAATCATCATTCGGTAAACCAACCGCAAAATACTGCTCAAAACCGCTCGGTAAAATAGGCAACGTTACCAGTACATCCTCGTCACGATGGTATTGCAGTTGAGACGGTACCAAACAGGATTTTTCTTGAACTGCATGATCACCCAACGACTCCGTGCTGGCACTGACAACCCCTATCCCAATGCTGTGTTTATCGTCAACTCGTTTTACATCACCATTATCAACACCATCGCCGTTATGATCTATTTGAGGCGTTTGGTTTGAATTGGCCCCCTTAATAGCACGTTTGGCATACTTAAAGGCATTGCGCGTATTGGCACCATTATACACTTTTTGCCAAAAGAACTTAGCAAAGGAAAAGGGATAATCCTTTGAATCGATTTCATCAATGCCAGTACTCGTTATCACAATGCGTGTTTTGCCTTCTGGGGGTTCCTTTAAGGCCGCCAGCAAGTGTCCAGAGGATGGGCCTTCATAAATAACGGTTACCACCCCAGGAATATTGGGCTGCAACGCATCTAACCACGTTTTTAAATCGGCAAACGGCAGCGTCTCCGTGTCACTGAGCCTAAACTCGGTTTCATTGCCTAAGCCTTCCAAATAGATGACCAGATTTTGAGTATTATCCTTCGCCCGCTCTGTCAACGCAAATTCAACATTATCAAAAGTGGCGAGTACCGGTAGGGCATCCACCCCGGGGACAGAAGTATTGCTGATAAAATAAATATTATCGCCTTTATAGCCTTGATACTTCAGCGTTTCGTAAGCATCTTTGATATTCTGGACACCTTCTGGCAAATCACCCGCAATCATAATCGCTTTGCGCTTAAACCGGCTTTCAACAAACACGCTGGTAGTCTTAGGCAAAGAAGTATTAGTGGCATCATCACGCGCATAAATAGCCACTTCATACCGGCCTGCTATTTTAAACTCATCATAACTCCCTTCGTAACGGTTGCTGTCTTTAACCCGCCGCAATTCAAAGGCAGGTAATTTCGTCACTGGCTGACCCACCACACCACTCGAATGAATACGACGTTGAATATCAACCGGTGAACGGACGACTGCCCAAACTCTGGCAATATCATCATCATTGACTTGGGCATATATCAAAGCTGTGCTGTTGGATTCGGTCCGCTGTTGCGATGGTGAAACCGCCTCAATAACGGGAGCCTCCGCATGAATATAGGTGCCATTGCCGATGGAAACTTGTTTAGCTTG
>QNER01000733.1 GCA_003646175.1 Candidatus Parabeggiatoa sp. nov. 1 | reverse complement strand
TTTTTTTCAAGGGCCGCTAAACCACCTAGCCGATAAAGAACCGCACCCGTCGTATCTTTTTGCACCAAAGATTGTAGCGCGGTACGCGCTTTATCAATTTGGGGTTGAGTTTGAGCCAGTCCTTGTAAACACGTTTTAGCAACCGCAATATTATATAAAAGTAAGTGAGTTTCCTCGTTGTCCTTATTTAGCCATTGTTCGCAAAATTCAATGGCTCGGCTATATTGTCCGCCATAATTCAGCAGCATACCACGATCACTATGCCAAGCACTGAAAATAGATTTATCAAGTGCTATCGCCTGATCAAAATCGGCCAACGCTTGTTCATAGCGAGTCAGTTGTTTATAGTTATGAGATCGACTGGCGTATGCCCAAGCATAGTTAGGGTTCAGTTCAATAGCCTGATCCAAGTCAAGCTGGGCCTTATCGTAACGATTAAGTTTCTGATAACACGCGCCCCGGTGTGCAATCGCCCAAGCATAGTCCTGCTTTAGTTTGACAGAATCGTCAAAATCTGCTATGGCCTCTTTATAGCGTTCCATGAGGCAATAAGTCTCACCTCGGTGAGCAAGGGCCCAAGTATAGTCTGAGTTGAGTTCAATCACCCGGTTGAAGTCGGCTAAGGCCTTTTCATAATGGCCCCTAAGCCGATAAGTCTCACCTCGGTGAGCAAGGGCCTTTATATCATTGGGGTTTTGGGCCAGTGCCTCGTTTAACTCAGTCAAAGTTTCGTTAAAGCGATTCATCTGATGAGGTTGGTTTATGATTCTGTTGTGTCTGTTTGGACGGATGGAACGTAATTTGTGTCTTCGGCCTTGGATACGTCTTTCTTTTTCAGTTTTTCCAGTTCACCTGCCAATTCATGCCGCATTATAGTTGGATCAAGTGTCATAGCTGTGAGTAGATCCATGTACGCTTCTGTACACTGCTTCTTATGCAAGTGAATCACGCTCCGCCAAGCGTAGGCCCAAGCGTAGCCCTTAAACAGTTCTATGGCTTTGTTAAAATCCGCTAAAGCCAGATCAAGCTCACTACTCCCTTGCCAAATAATATAAGTTGCGCCACGGTGGGCATAAGCCCAAGCGTAGTTAGGGTCTAGCCGAACCGCTTCATTCAACTTCTCCCGAGCCTCTTGGTATTGTAACGTCTGGTGTAAGGTATAACCCCAGTGGGCATAGGCCCAAGCATAGTTTCTTGGAGTACCATCGCTCTGGTTAACGGCTTTCTGAAAATCGGCCAAGGCATCGGGAAAGCAGTGTAAATAGCAGCGAGCTTCGCCCCGGTGGGCGTAGGCCCAACAGGAAGGGTTTTTATTGATAAGTTTAGTGAAGCATTCCTCAGCGGCTTGGTATTCTCCGGCGAGGAGAAAAGTGTTAGCTTGCTGGCGAAGTGAGTTAATTTCTTCTGTATTTGTCATATTTTAGTATCTTACCAAAGGAAGGTTGAAAGTTTTACGGGCCAATAATCGAATTGGAATCAAAAAAATTGGATTGAAAGGCTAATTAATAAATTGCTCCATTGCGAAAACCGGTTAACAAATTTGCCCATTTACAGTGAGTCTTATTGTACACCCCAGTATAGATTTTTTCTAAGTAAGTATATAGCCCTTTATGTAATATTAAGTGACTGAAATTTTTAAAAACGAGATTTGAGCCAACAGCTTGTTGCAGTTTGTTGCGCCACGTTGCCAGAGCAGCAGTACTTTCGGTCAGCAATTGGCGCATTAATGACTGAAAGGCTTGGATCAGCGATGCGTACGGAATATCACGCTGAAATTGGTCAAATTTCCCGGCGATAAAGTAGCCTCGCTGGCGAGTCAACGGCTTATAGACTTCCTGCACGAGGGCCGATTTGCCGATGCCGGAATAACCGGCCACCAGCATCATTTCAGTGGCACCTTGGCTGACTCGTTCAGCACCCGCCATCAAGGTGGCAATTTCCGCTTCACGTCCATAGAGTTTTTGGGGTATTTCAAATCGATCCGACACATCGGCACGAGCGAGTGGGAACAGTTCAATTTGTCCGGCCGTTTGCCATTGCTGTAGACATTCCTCCAAGTCGGCTTTTAATCCGTAAGTGGATTGGTAACGGTCTTCGGCATTTTTTACCATCAATTTCAGCACAATATCTGAAATTGTTTGGGGAATATCGGGTTTAAGTGAGTACGGTGGTACCGGTTGTCTGGCAATATGACAATGCACGACTTCCAGCGCGTCTGGCATCGGAAAGGGTAATTGACCGGTCAGTAATTCATAGAACGTGACACCGAGGGAATAAAAGTCGGTTCGGTAATCTATGGCGCGGTTCATTCGGCCTGTTTGTTCTGGGGAAAGGTAGGCCAACGTCCCTTCTAACAGGTTAGGATTGCTAAAGGTCGCGTTTTCGCGGGACAACACCGTTGAAATACCAAAGTCAATCAGTTTGAGTTGTTTGGTGGTGGTATTCAGGAGAATGTTTGACGGATTGATGTCCTTATGAATCAGATAACGTTGGTGCAGTTGGGCTAAAATATCCGTCACGAAAATAGCCAGCGTCAAAAAGTCAGTCAAGGACATTTGCCCGGCCAGTTTTAAGCGATCAACAGAAGTGGCCCCAAAATCTTCTAGGACAATGAAAAAGCGATTTTGGTCGCTTTCTAGCCCATAGATATCCACCACCCCTTTGATATCGTTCAAGTTGTGGGTGGTTTCGTATTCCCGTTTGAACCACGCGATTTTTTCCGGGGGTGGATAGTCTTGTTTTAGGATTTTAAGCACCACCTGCCGGTCGTCGGCCTTTCGCAAGGCGCGATAGACATACGAGTTGGCACTTTCGTGGAGTTGTTCGGTTATTTGGTAGCCTGAAATTTCGTTCATTTTTACTCACTCTCCATTAGTTTCAATTAGATGACTGTTAATAAATAGACTTGCTTAGGTAGTTCCTACACAAACACATTTTCCTAAAAAAATAAATGGGAAATAAAGAATAGCAATTCACTATTCCCCATTCCCCATTCTCTATTCATCACTGCTGATTTTCATTCAAGCGTATTGGTGGGCAAAGCTCATCTGGTTGGCTTTTCCGCTGAAAGGATCAGGATCAGGCAAAGGATCGGGAGTCGGATATCCAATTACAAGAGCCGCTTGAAATTGTTCATCGGCAAAGGTTGCCGCAATTCGATGGCTATTGCCGTTTTGAAGCAAAGACTGCTCTGAGTTGGATAATCCAACTGTATTCATCACAGCCTCAGGCATGTTCGCAAAAGCCTCTTGTTGTTTGGGATTGACTGCCAAATCAGTCAAAAAAGAAAATAAATTACTCATTGTTGAGTCCTCCTTAATCACTGTTCATAGCTTACACCTTGGTAAAGCATAAGCGTCGTTAGGGTTTGATTTCAATAGCCCATGATGTGACACCAAAATGGCCTATTTAACCATCACATTGTGTTTCGCCAGGATATCTTCCATTTCACATCGCCACTCAAGCGCTATGATATCGGAATCAACTGTTATTGCCACGAGAAGATCATAATAGGCCATAATACCGTCATCGCACTTCTCATCATCCAACGTAAATCCACAGTTCTTCAGCAACTTCATGAAGTGAACCACGCTTCGCCAAGCGCGAGCCCAAGGGTATCCATTGCCAGTGCAGTACCCCGGTTGATCGAGGTATTTATTGTACAGTTCGATGGCTTTGGAAAAATCCCCTAGTGCCGCATCAAGATCAGGGCTGTTTGGCAGAATACTATAGGTTGCCCCTCGGTGGGCATAGGCCCAAGCATAGTTAGGATATAGGGAGATGGCCTCAGAGAACTTCTCTCGAGCCTCTGGGGAATCATGCACATTGTTAGCTTTTTGCTTATCACGTAAAGTCTCACCCCAATGGGCATAGGCCCATGCGTAGTCCTTACCGGTACCGTCTGATTGTTCGACAGCGGCCTGAAAATCCTTCACGGCATCGTCGTAGCGCCCTTGAAAACGGAGAGCCTCACCCCGGTGGGCATAAGCCCAACAGGAAGGGCTGTTCTTGTCATCAATAACCTCGGTAAAGCAACGCTCCGCCGCTTTCGCAATCTCTTGAGTCCCTTTCTTATTACCCGCTGCCAATTCTTGGCGACTCGTCGTCAGGTAAGTTTCTCCTTGATGGAGAATAGACTGAATTTCATCACTATTGCAATTAATCATCTTTCAACAGCTTCTTTTTTCTTAGTCATACTTACCCACCTCTCACCAAAAAGGTAGGATCATACGACTCTTGAATCAAGATAATTCACTGTCTGTTGATAGCTGAAGCTGCAACTAGACCACTGGATGGGCTGTCTCATCCGTTCGGCGACAACGCTCTAGCAAAATCTGCTTTACCTTACGGATAGGAAGCCAACGATGAAGTTCCTTATCATCTAATCTCGCTTTCACATTGACCGCTGCATTCAAATCCGCTTGCATAACCGCCCCGCACCCGGAGGCACAGTAAAATGTGTCCCCAGTGCGTTTGCCGAGACAACCACACTTTGAACACATTTGAGAAGTATATGCCGCATTGACTTGAACAACCCTAGAACCTCTTCGGGATGTCACAATATCAATGGCATATGCCATTAAACCTTTGACCCAACCGCTTAATCGGCGATTGGTATTTTTTCCTAAATTCCTTGATTTAAACGTTTTGGTTAAATCTTCGCAAACGACCGTTTCCGCCTTATCAACAATGCGATTGACCGCTGTGAAAACAATTGTTTTAACCTTGGC
>QNER01000732.1 GCA_003646175.1 Candidatus Parabeggiatoa sp. nov. 1 | reverse complement strand
GGGGGCAAGATAAGAATTAGAACGCATAAGTTTATCATTGCCTACTAAATAGGTTTCGCCACTGTCGCCCATGCCGGCACGTTGCAGCATGATTTTGTTCATAATCGTCTCATCCAACTGCACCGCTACTATCAGTTCAACCTTATCATTGTGAAGCAAGGGTTGGGCAATAAAGGCACTAGGATTATTGTTGCTGGGCGCGTAAGGCGCGTAATCAGTCATACCAAACGTTTTGCTCTGCAACACTTCTTGGACGAGTTGAACCAAAGGGGAATCGGCATATTCACCCGTGAGAATGTTCTGAGCGTAGTCTGCTTCATGCTTTACTGTGTAAAAAATCGTCCCTTCAGGATGGATTAAAAAGAGATCATAGTAACCATACAGGTTAATATATCTCGTGAAGAAGTCTTCTTCCTCTGTAGCCCGTTTAGGAGCCAGTAATTCTTCTAATGCGATAGTGGTAATAATGCACCAATTCAGGCCCTGGATTTGCACGGGGGCATACGCACCTAGTTCCAACCTGCCAGTGCTATTCATCTGGATCGCGATACCGGATTGTCCTGCCAACGCTTTGTTAATATCTTCACCGCTTTTGGGATAACCAATAATAGGTTGCCCCTTGCCGTTGACTACCCGGTTGCTACGATAGCTCGTCTGACCATTTAATTGCCCCACCAAATACGTTTCTCCCGTTTGCCCCATTCTTTCACGCTTTTGGACAATGGTATTCATTGAATTAGGCGATAAACTAAGCGCTAAAACCCCAATACGTTTACCTTTGCTCAAAATCGGGGCCGTCAGAAAAGCGAGAGATTGGTTATTGGCGGGCGCGTAAGGCTCAAAATCATAGAGGGCTATCTCTTTTGAGCCTTTTTGAAAGGCCTTATTTAACGGGCTATCCTTTAACGCACGGCTTCGCAAGTTTTGGCCCACATCGCTTTTTTTAGCCACTGTGTAAACAATATTACCCTTATTATTAATGAGATATAAATCGTAATAGCCGTATTTTTCCTGATACCGCTTCAGTTGTGGACCAAATTTCTTGTCATTGGATTGCCACGCACGTTTTCGACTTTTACGGCCTTTCGTTTTAGAAACTCGGTCAAATTGCACCAACGCTTGGGAAATTAAGTCGCTTTTTGATAGCACATTGAGCTCATTCAAACGTTCTTGAAAGTACCATTCCACTTGGGCTTTTTGGTGTTCCTGAAGCGTTTGCAGTTTTTGATAAGCATTTTGCTTATTTGTCGCCACCATGTCTACAAGCATCTGTATATCGTGCTGTTTTTCTATAAAAAAATTCTCAAGCTGAGCCTTTTTGAGTTCCCGAACACTTTCAAGGTGGCTAAAAGCTTGATTTGAAAGGGCATGATGACTTTTCCATAAAGCAACACTTCCGATAATCACAACGGGAATCAAACTAATTGCCAACGTTGTCACTAATAGTTTAGTACCGATTTTCATGTTTATAGTTCCCGGTGATGATGCAAATATAGGGCAAAACCTTCAAGGTTTCGGAAACCTTGAAGGTTTCTAACTGAAATTATTATTCTTACAAACTATAGGTGGATTACACCTCGCGGCTAATCCGCCCTGCAGTTTATCACTTTTTGCTAAGTCAAATCTCGAAAGTATGGCACAAAATGTGCGTTGCGAAAAACGTTGGTATACTATCACGAAAAATTTTTATTGTAACAGATTTTTGATGGGTTTTGACAATTGGGAAATTTTGGCTGCTACCCAAGTTTGAACTCCATTTTTCTGACAGTATTTACCGCAATAATTTCCGTCGTCCTGAAATATGGGTGAGATTTGTCATTTTGAGCTTCGCTATAAATGACACAACTTCTCAAAATGACATATCGTTTTTCAGTAGAAACCTTCAAGGTTTCCAAAACCTTGAAGGTTTTGCCCTAAATATTTTTCTAAACGTCTATAATTCTTCAGAATATCATCTTTATGCACCACTACCAAATCTCTTATTTCTTCAAACCTATTACTTCGATAAACTTATTAACTATTTTTTAGAGAATACTTACGGGTGCCGAACTTATTTCCTCAAACCTATTATTTCGATAAACTTATTAACTATTTTTGAGAGAATACTTGCAGGTGCCAAAATTTTTTGGATAATATAGACGTTCAGAAAAATATTTAGGGCAAAACCTTCAATGTTTTGGAAACATTGAAGGTTTCTAACTGTAATTATTGACGAAAAATAGGAATGCGCCCGATCAATACTTTCGCCAAAAGTTGGGTATTAAATAAGATTATTATGAGAACTCATTGAAAATAAACCAAACTTAAAATTTTTTTCTTTAAGCTCTGATGTGACGCACATTGCTTCGATGAAGTCACAGTTTGTGCAATAAAGCGGAAAATTCCATACCATGATGATGTTTGGTGAAAGCGCGGGGGGCAACCACAAGGGGCAACCACAAGGGGCAACCACAAGGGGCAACCACAAGGAATTGCCCCTACAATATATAACGATTTGTAGGGGCAATCCTTTATGGTTGCCCATCGATTTCATTTTGAAGCTGTGTGCGTAACATGAGTTAAGCTTTAAAGCGATAAGTATTTGAAATTTTTTATTTTGTCAAAATTGGCAAAGGTATTGTATTATTATAATAGACTTGTCCGTAAATAAATAAGAAAGCCAGGGGCGTTGCCACGGGCGTAGATAACACGCACCGAAGGGGCTAATAGAAAAGCCCCTTTGGCGCGACATTAATATCATTTTTCATTTTTTATTATTTTTATTATGGCACAGTACACACAAATCATACGTGATGGGTTATGGAATAATAACCCAGGTTTTGTTCAGTTATTAGGACTTTGCCCTTTGTTAGCCGTTACGGGTACATTAACCAATGGGTTGGGATTGGGCATTGCGACAACTTTGATCTTAATGGCTTCCAATGTAACGGTTTCGTTAATTCGCAACATTGTGCCTAACGAAATTCGTTTGCCAGTGTTTGTGTTGGTTATCGCCTCATTTGTCACAGCCATTGAAATGATTATTAAGGCTTTTTATTATGAGTTGTATCTGGCTTTAGGTATTTTTATTCCGTTGATTGTCACCAATTGTTCAGTCATAGGGCGGGCGGAAGCTTTTGCTTCTAAACAACCGGTGGATAAGGCTTTTTTGGATGGCTTGATGATGGGACTGGGCTTTACGTTTGCGCTCGTCATGCTTGGTGGCTTGCGGGAACTGTTGGGGTATGGCACTTTGTTTGCCCAAGCGGATTTAATGTTTGGACAGGCCGCGCAATGGATGACTATTACGGTATTTGAAGATTATCATGGCTTTTTATTAGCCATTTTGCCGCCTGGGGCGTTTTTTGGTTTGGGGTTATTGATTGCGCTCAAGAATGCTATAGATAGAAGGGCTATGCAACGCAAAGCTCAACCGATCACTTTGGTGACTTCACAGCCACAAACTTTTTAGGTTTTTAGGAGTTAAGCAAATCCGTTTCCCCCCGTGCAAGGTTTACGCCTAACCACTGCAAAACTCTGCGAGTTTTCACAGCCCGATAGGAGTTGGATCGATTAGCATGAAGGCGTAAAGCTTCGTGCTTTCTGGGGGGATTTTTTTATGTGTGCCTACTGACATTTTTGAACGCATCGTGTGGAAACCGTCGAGTTATTCTGGAAGTACAACGCATTGAAGGATTTGACGGATTGATTTTTTTTAGGTGAATGAATGTGGTTCAACGTCAATATAAATGTGGATTTTTACCCTTTTCAACGGAGCAAAGTATAATCAATAGGAAAAACAACATGCAATATCCATTAACCGAAAAAATCGGTCATCCTGAATTACTGGTTGGGCGAAAAAAAGAATTTCGCCTGTTTGACAAATGGCTCAAAAATATTCCTAATCGCTTATCTAAATCCAGAGTGATTGTCGCTAGGCGCAAAAGTGGCAAAACCGCGTTTGTGCAGCGGATTTTTAACCAGTTGTGGAGCGAAAATGGGGCTGTGATTCCGTTTTATTTTGAGATTGCCGAAAGCAAAATTTGGTATCCCAAGTTTGCTATTAAATATTACCGTACTTTTGCGTCACACTACATTTCTTTTTTGGAACGAGACGGCAAATTAGTGGGAAAGCCTCTGTCACTGGAAGAAATAAAAAGCTATGGTATAGCAAACGCTATCAAGCCATTGGTTGATGATGTGGATTTTTTGTTCAAAGAGATGCAACGAAAAGACGGTTACGATTTAATGTGGGAAACCGCTTATGCGGCACCTCACCGTTATGCTGCGGTTCTTGATACTAAGTTTTTAGTCATTTTGGATGAATTTCAGAATATTACCCAGTACATTTATCGGGATGACAAATGTGAAGGTAAACCAGATGAAACACTGGCGGGCAGCTTTCATAACTATTCGGAATCGAAAATAGCCCCCATGTTAGTCACCGGTTCTTATATCAGTTTGCTTTTGGATATTATGGGAAAATATTTAGAAGCGGGGCGACTCAAACAAACCCGTCTGTCTCCTTACTTAACCAAAAATGAAGGTTTACAGGCGGTTTACAAATACGCGGCGTTTTGTCAAGAATCCATCACCAACCAAACCGCGGTTCAGATTAACGAACTGTGCCTATCGGATCCCTTTTTCATTTCCTGTGTCATTCAAAGTGACTTTGAGAATAAAAAGTTAAGCACTTCTGAGGGTGTTATCGATACGGTTCATTATGAAATTTCAGATAGAGAATCTGAAATGTCAAATACTTGG
>QNER01000731.1 GCA_003646175.1 Candidatus Parabeggiatoa sp. nov. 1 | reverse complement strand
TTGGTAGCACACATAATGAAGATGGCAAGTTTTTTAAGCCTTATTCTCAGGGGCTTTATGGTTTTCATCAGGTTTTTGAAATATGTTTTTGGTGAAAGTGTTTGACATCTTTGAAAAGCCAGCGTATAGTTAGCCCTTTTTCGGGAGCATCCCTTAACTCATTACCGGTACAGAACTCAAAGCTGCCTGCCGATTCGAGATTAGGGAACGAAGACGGGGTAATGTTTAATGAATGGAAAATGGGAATGCGCCCCTTTAAAACGACAGGGCCCCGTCAAAGTCAAAGATAACCCATTGATTTTAAATAAACATGGGGCTAAAGCCCCATGTTGAGAGAGCAAAGTTCTATTGGGTTTGAACTCGTAGAGTTTTGCTCTCTCAGGGTATGGCTTTAGCCTTACCCTTTGACTTTGACGAGACCCTGTTAAAACGAAAACGCGGCTTGCTTTTGTATTTATTTCGTGTGATAATTAATATACTTATTTATATTTATTTCGTTAACTTCCCAACATGATAAACTATATATCATAGAGGGTATGACTAAGAGACTGTTGTTTATGAAACATTCAATTTTTGTACGTGGTACATTTTTGGCAGCCATCGCGGCATTCTCCGGGAATCAAAGCGCCCTGGCCACAAGTCACGACACTCCCACAGGGGTAGCGGCCCCAGTCACCATGCAGGTACAGATGCCAATGGTGTTTGGGAGTGTGAAACAAGATTGTTCAATCATCAATAGAGGCAGCGGTGGCTGGAGTTGTGATAAAGTCGACACTGGCTATTATCGAATTATGTTAGACCCAGCGTTACCCAGAGCGCCTATCTGTCAAGCAGCAGCGACGGCAACCAATAAAGATGCGGCCGCAAATGACAATGTATTTACCACGTATCGTGTCGGGCGCACTAATTTTCATGTGGAATCCATAGATGTTGCCGGAAACGGGTCAGAAGGTTGGGTTTTTCAAGATGCCAGTTTCAATTTCTTGTGCGTGTGGGCACCATAACTGGCCGTCATTTCCCCCGAGACTTGGCATCCGTTCGGCACCGTGGTTGCCCTCCTTTTTTACCCATCTAGGTAACCATCTCAACCAATGTCGCACGTATTGTCCAATGCAAACAGCGTCCGCACCATGCTCATAAAGCCGGACAATACGTTCGACTCATTGATGGATTGTGGTTTTGGCAACACCGGTGGGTGTCAAGTGAAACCAATCAATGCAAGTGCTTGCCCGGCCGATAAACGTTTTCTCTGGGTGCTGGGCAGCTTTTAAAACATTGATTGTTTGATTTACAATACGTACCACCGCCCGCAACTTATCGCGGGTGGGGGTGCTGCTTATGACCAATCGTCCCTAAATCGCACATAAGCCTAGTTCAGAGTTCATCCCGAAGTTCATCCAGGGGTTTTAAATACGTGTGACCCCATAACGGACACCCCAAAGAAATCCCACACTTCACCTCCCAATAATCCCCACCGCCAATCTGGGGTGTTAAATCTGACGTGGTTTTGCTCAGTTTTTTTCACCAAACTATTGTTCCATTATAACACATATTACCCACAACACTCAAAATGAGTCGGCCCCTACATTGAGCTTTTATAATATTGTCATCTCTTCATTACGTTTTTGCGCGCCAAAACTTTTGCCTTGATGGGCCATTTTTGGCGATTGCCCCTCTCATTTAGCAGCCATAAAAAATCTCAAATCGCGAATAGGAAATAACGAATAACGGCCTTCGCATTTAATTTAACGGCCATGAAAAATCTCAAAATCGCGAATCGCAAATAACGGCCTTCGCATTTCATTTAAAAACTCTTATGACGCACAACGCTTCAAAATGAGTCGGCCCTACGTTTCGTTATATATTGTCGGGGCAATCCGTAGCGAAAGCCCTTTCACCAAACATCATCCAGGTCAGGAACTTTCCGTTTATTGCACAAACTGTGACAAGTCGAAGCAATGTGCGTAACATCAGTGAGTAACTGATGTTACGCAACAATATTGATACAATAACCAGTGCTATTTTTTGAGTGATACATACGCCACAAAAAGCGTGAGCTAACGGCTTGAACACTTTTTGGTCCTGTACATTGGTTTTTGAGACGGTTACCCAGAAAATGGGAATGCGCCCTTCGTTCCCTAACGCAAAACCGTAAAGCTTGAAAAAACGCTTTACGGTTTCTAATCTTTTCTGCCGGCCCTCATTAAAAAACAGCTATATGTACAGGACAAAAATTGTAATCGTTTGATTTTAAAGTATTTAGTGATGCTATCGCTTTGTGGCGTATGTATCACTTTTGCACTTTGGCAGTATCACCATTCTCTATATGCCAAAATCTTTAATAGACTTGTCCGTCAATTTTAGCGAATAAAAACAACAAGTTAAATTCAAAAAACTTTATTGAGTCAAAAATATCATTGTAATAACCAATGCTATTGTTTGAGTGATACTATCGCCAAAAAAGCGATAGCATCACGGCTTGAACACTTTTTTGTCCTGTATATAGAAAAAAAAGTTAAGACACCCTGTTCAGTTGACAATTCTCCCTTTCACTGACTGTAACACTGTCGGTTTTCCCTCTTCTAGCTGTATAACTCTTCGAGACAATTGAGTCAATACCTGGGTATCAGAACTGAAGTAGGTAACACCCTCGTCAACGCCAATAGCGAGTTGACAGCCTTGTCGTGCCACCATGAGCAAATCTTCTTCAGCAAAAAGCGCGATGACCGAAAAATCACCTTGCAAGCGTGCGATGGTTAGCGTCAACGCCTTTAATGGTGAAATTCCATCTCTTTCCGAATAACGGTTGAGAAGACGCAACACAATCTCACCGTCAGTTTGATTCTTGAACGGATACCCAAGTTCTAACCATTCCTTCCAGATTTCAGGGAAATTGTCAATGAAACCATTGTAAACAATGGCAACCCGTTCATTCGCGCACAAATACGTTGCATCATATTTTTCCACCTCAAAGGGATTTTTGAGACAAGTATAAGCAATACCAAAATGCCCAGAAAGTGGCTGTGTTTGCAATTGGTTTTGCAAATCCTGTAAGCTGGGCGCGTTTTGAGATTGAATACGCCCTTCCATTAGGGTAGCAATACCCACTTCTTTGAAATCACCCTTTTCTGCCTCCAAGTGTTGCAAGCCTTGGAGCAGTGTCTTTGTGACATCTGTTTGGTTCCAAGCACCGAAAATACATTGACGCATCATTTTCTCCTTTAGCAGAAAGTTTTACCAAACCTCGCTAAAACGATTAGCAACAATAAAACGACTTCAGCAAACCAGTAAAATAAGGGCCAAAATTCTAGAATCAATACCAAATCAGAAATTATTTTATAAAGAATTGATAACAATATGAAATATAAGCGTTTTTAGTGGTTATGAGAACCTGTTGATTCATTTTGATTAAGTACTTTGATCCCAGAAATCAACAAATGCTTTAGGTGGATAGCCCTTTTGTCATTTTTCTCAAAGGATTGGAGAGTCGTCCAATGTACAGGACAAAAAAGTGTCCAAGCCGTTAGCTCACGCTTTTTGTGCGATAGTCTCACTCAAAAAATAGCACTGGTTATTGTATCAATATTGTTGCGTAGCATCAGTTATTAACTCATGTTACGCACATTGCTTCGACGATGTCACAGTTTGTGCAATAAAGCGGAAAGTTCCATGCCATGATGATGTTTGGTGAAAGGGCTTGCGCGGGGCAACCACAAGGGATTGCCTCTACAAGATATAATGAGATGTAGGGGGCAATCCTTTATGGTTGCCCATCGATTTCATTTTGAAGCGTTGTGCGTCATAGAGTTTTTAAATGAAATGTGAAGCCGTTGTTCGCTATTCGCGATTTGAGATTATTTTATGGCCGTTAGTAAATGCGAAAGCGTTTATTCGCTATTCGTGATTTGAAATTATTTGATGGCAGTTAAATAGTAAAGTAAATGCGAAGGCGGTTGTTGGTTATTCGCGATTTGAGATTATTTATGACTGTTAAATGAAAGGGGTAACGTGAAGGATTGCTCCTACAATACATTACAAAATATAGTGGTAATTCTTTATGGTTGCCCGATTGACTATCGATCTAGCGTTGTGCGTAACATGAGATTATAAATCTCAAAATCAGATTTTTTGGAAAAATCGGATTTCTTACCGCTTTGATATTAAAGAAATCAGATTTTTTGGAAAAATCGGATTTCTTACCGCTTTGAGATTAAAGAAATCCGATTTTTTGGACAAATCGGATTTCTTACCGCTTTGAGATTAAAGAAATCCGATTTTGGGGAAAAATCGGATTTCTCAATTAAGGTTAAAGAAATCCGATTTTGGGGAAAAATCGGATTGGGAGCGGTGAAACAAAAATAGGGTGAAGAATAAACCGCAAAATTGATTCAAATTTAACACCCCACTTTCAACCCCGATAGGGGTTGGCGCGTTTACCACCGGTTCCACCGGTGGCTATTCTCGAACCCGTTGCCACAACCCTGAAAGGGTTTTTCAGGCTAAAGTACTTTGAGCTAACTTTAGCCTGAAAATGTGAATAGCCCCAGGTGGAACCTGGGGAAAAAAATTAGGTAGTCCTGTATAAGTAGTGATGATGTTCAAACGGATACTATCCCTAAGAAGGGATAGCATCCGTAAAATCACTACAAGTAGTGATGATGTTCAAACGGATACTATCCCTAAGAAGGGATAGCATCCGTAAAATCACTACATGTACAGGACTACCCAAAATTGAACCAGAACCCGCTAC
>QNER01000730.1 GCA_003646175.1 Candidatus Parabeggiatoa sp. nov. 1 | reverse complement strand
TTCTCGTTATAATCCTTTTTTATATACAATCTTTGTTGTTTTTTTCGCGAAAATTTTACACTTATATATATCCGTTATCATTGGATTTTTTCTAAAAACATAACTACAAGGATTGTCTAAAAGTATGGTTTAGATCGATAAAGTATTCGGCTATATAGTATTCCCAAAGGAAAACGATAGCAATCCTTGTCGTTATAATCCTTTTTTATATACAATCCTTGTAGTTACAATCCTTGTAGTTATCATCCTTGTCGTTATTGATTATTCTTGACGTTGGCTGTTGTCATCGCTGAGAATGTACCACTTTGAAATATCTGAGCGACTGATAGGAATCATGATTGACATAAAAATCACGAATATTAATGCAATAAACAACAGTCCGCGAAAGATAGGCATTAAAAAGATGACAGAATAAACCGTTGTTAATAAAATCAGGTAAATAGCGGCGATTTTAAGCGCAAAACGCCAACCGAAAATATTGGGACAATAGGCAAAAAAGAGTCCCATCGTGAGTGCGAAAGATAAACCAAAAGTCTTGTCTATCCCAAAAAAACGCACCAGATAAGCGACGAACAGAAAATAGAAAATAGTGATCATCGCAATAAAAAGGTAATGAAACCCATGAAATCTAATCGCGTAAATTTGAGAAAACACGAAAATCACCAGTAAATAAAGCACGAGAGACACCGGTGAATAAGCCATAAGGCTTTGTATTTGATCTAAGTACATCTGTTTTGACGCAAATGTTATCCCTAAATCCTGAGTCGTCGCGAAATTGTTGATTTCAACTCGTATCAAAGCACCACTTTGAGTCTTCTCAATCTGATGTGGCAACCCAAAACGATAAATCTCAAAATCGTGGGTGTTGTTGATATTGAGCTGCGCTTGAAAATGTTCAATAACACTTTCTTGGTAGTCAGAAAGGTTATATTTAAAAATGTTCATCCCATGGGTGGCATAGGTAATGATAATTTTTAGTTGCTCTTTCGGTTGAAAATCCTCCAATAATAGGAGGTTTTTGTCCATCACAGGACGCAATACCGTATTTTCCCTATCCGGCAAAACAATTTTGTAGTCATACAAAATGTTGGCGTCATCAGGCTTAGTCAGCTTAATAAGTAATTTTCCTGAGTAAGCCGTTTCATTACGGATGACATAAGTGTCCTCGCTGTTGACTTCAAAAGCATTAAAACTCAGCCAACCTTTCGTCTGTTCACCATAGCTCACCGTCGAATTTATCTGGATGGACTTAGGAATCAGTGAAATGTCGGTGGGAGATGTGCGTTCTAACCAAAATCGGGGCGGAATAATCCCAATTTCTCCGCCCCATGACTTTTGAAATCGGCTATAAGCATTACCATAAGTGCTTGATTGATGTTCTCCGACTCTCGTAGCCGCTAACATTAAAATGCCGCTGCCGATGATAGCCAGCAAAATTAATCCAAATAAGGTTTTCGCAATTTTAGACATCAGTTATCATTCTCCTAAGTTTGGGCGTTGATAATTAGAAATTAGACTTTATTAGTCCAAACGGTAAACGAAATAAATAAATATCGTTTTTCAGAAAAATAATGTAACGAAACGGATGCTATCCCTTCTTAGGGATAGTATCCGTTAATTTTGACTTGTGAAATTAATTATATGAACATCTATAGTGTAGTGCTCAGATTGATGTTGAACTCAAAAAATTATTTGCGAATGGCGAATATCCAATCCCACAATATTGTCACTTTGTTCAAACGGATACTATCCCTAAGAAGGGATAGCATCCGTAAAAACCTCAAAGCATTTGCTATTCACAATCTGCAAATATATGTAACTACTCAGCCCCTTTGGTGCGAATTAATTATAGCCTGGGGCAACGCCCCAGGTGCAGGTGTTTATTTTTTTTAATGTCAAAGCGTTTTGATTTCTACGCTAAAGTTTTTTGTACATAAAAAATGTTAGCCTAGAATTGATTTCTTTGCACCAGTTGACAGCATCGCGAAAAACTTTTCAACCTGTACGATTAAAAATGGTTCACTTGAGGTACGTTCAGATAAATAAATTTCAGTTAGAAACCTTCAATGCGTTTTGGAAACGCTTTACGGTTTTGCCCTAGAGCAAAGTTGCCCGTATGCTGGTAAGTGATTGATTTTACATCTATTTATAAAACATCTTATGTTTAACCGTACATGCAAAGTTTTTACGCGCAAAAATTTTTGCGTGGAATTGATAATTATAATTTCATAAGTATTTCAGAATATGCTGGCACAAAGGTGAATAAATTTGGTAAAATTTCTCTCGGCTTGATTGGCTTAATGTTTTCTCATTCTCGCGCAATGTCCTAACGTTTTTGCCGAAGTGAGTAATTATAGGCCTTTTGCCTAAAATCAATCATGGAGATGAGATTTTCTATCATCCATTAGTCTATCTATTTTTTTTAAAGGAGAATCAAAACGTTATGTCAGCAGAACTGTGGTTCACGTTGCTTTGTGCAATGGGAGCGTTAGTATATGGTATTGTGTCGATAAAATGGGTTTTAGCAAAACCCGCCGGCAGTGAACGCATGCAAGAAATTGCATTAGCCATTCAACAAGGCGCAAAAGCGTACCTAAATCGGCAATACACCACGATAGCAATGGTTGGTGTTGTCATTGCATTCCTGATTTGGGGGTTCATTGATGGTTTCACTCCTTTTGGCGCAGCCTTGGGTTTTGTGATAGGCGCGTTGTTTTCCGCAGCGACTGGTTATATTGGCATGAATATTTCGGTACGTGCCAATGTTCGCACCACTCAAGCTGCCAGTGAAGGTTTGAATAATGCGTTGGCGGTGGCTTTTCGTAGTGGTGCTATTACCGGCTTCTTAGTGGTTGGTTTAGGCCTGATCGGTGTCGCCGGCTATTACGCGCTATTGCAAGCGATGTTGCCAGAAGGTCAGACAACGGTCGATCTGGCTCCGCTGATTGGCTTAGCGTTTGGTGGTTCTTTGATTTCCATCTTTGCTCGGTTGGGCGGCGGTATTTTCACTAAGGGCGCAGATGTTGGCGCCGATTTGGTGGGTAAAGTCGAAGCGGGAATTCCTGAAGATGATCCTCGTAATCCGGCCGTGATTGCCGATAATGTCGGTGATAATGTCGGTGATTGTGCCGGGATGGCGGCCGATTTGTTTGAAACTTACGCGGTGACAATTATCGCCACCATGCTCATTGGTGGTTTGATATTTACGAATAATCCCGATATGGCTAACCAAGCCATTTTGTTACCCTTAGTTTTGGGTGGTGTATCTATTATCGCCTCTATCATCGGCACATTTGCGGTGAAAATCACTGAAGGCAAAAAAATCATGTGGGCTTTATATAAAGGCCTGATTGTATCTGGGGTGATTGCGGCTATCGCCTTTTTGCCGGTGATTTGGCAGATGATGGACGGTGTGGAAAAGTTTACATTTGAAACGATTGGAGGAGATAATGTTTATTTTTCGATTGGGGGCATCTACGGTGCCGCGCTTATCGGTTTAGTATTAACGGCCTTACTGGTGGTGATTACTGAATACTATACGGCAACTGAATATGGCCCTGTGCGCAAAATTGCCAAAGCCTCTACAACGGGACATGGCACTAATGTGATTGCCGATTTAGCGGTTTCGATGGAAGCCACCGCCTTACCGGTGTTAGCCATCTGTGCCAGTATTGGCGGTGCATATTATCTGGCTGGCTTGTATGGTATTGCGATTGCCGCGACGACGATGTTGTCTATGACGGGTATTATTGTCGCTTTAGACGCTTATGGTCCGGTGACCGATAATGCCGGTGGTATTGCGGAAATGGCTGAATTAGATGAAAAAGTTCGCAGTATTACGGATCCGTTGGATGCGGTGGGTAATACCACGAAAGCCGTTACCAAGGGTTATGCGATTGGTTCTGCGGGCTTAGCCGCTTTGGTATTGTTTGCCGATTACCAACACAAGATAGCAGATCATGGGGGTAACTCAACTTTTGAGTTATCTGATCCGATGGTGATTATCGGCCTCTTTATAGGGGGCATGATTCCGTTCCTATTTGGCGCGATGGCGATGAAAGCGGTAGGCCGTGCTGCGGGTAGTGTGGTGGAAGAAGTGCGCCGCCAATTTAAAGAAATCCCCGGCATCATGGAAAAAACGGCTAAACCAGATTATTCCAAAGCGGTGGACATGCTGACAAAATCGGCGATTAAGGAGATGATGATTCCTTCCTTGCTGCCGGTGTTAGTGCCGATTATTGTTGGGTTTACGTTAGGGGTTCAAGCGTTGGGTGGTTTATTGCTTGGCACAATTATCACTGGTTTGTTTCTGGCAATTTCCATGACAGCCGGTGGTGGTGCGTGGGATAATGCCAAGAAATATATTGAAGATGGTAATCATGGTGGCAAAGGCTCCGACGCGCATAAAGCGGCAGTCACCGGGGATACCGTTGGCGATCCGTACAAAGATACGGCCGGGCCGGCGATTAACCCATTGATTAAAATCATCAATATTGTCGCGTTGTTGATTGTGCCGTTGTTGCCGATGGCGTAATTTAGAGAAAACCTTCAAGGTTTTGGAAACCTTGAAGGTTTTGCCCTAACAGTTAGAAACCTTGAAGGTTTTGGAAACCTTGAAGGTTTTGCCCTAACAGTTAGAAACCTTGAAGGTTTTGGAAACCTTGAAGGTTTTGCCCTAACAGTTAGAAACCTTCAAGGTTTTGGAAACCTTGAAGGTTTTGCCCTAATAGAAACCTTCAAGGTTTTGGAAACCTT
>QNER01000729.1 GCA_003646175.1 Candidatus Parabeggiatoa sp. nov. 1 | reverse complement strand
GCTATCGCTTTTTTTGGCGATAGTATCACTAAAACCCAAAAAAGCGATAGCATCACGAAATGTGGAATCGCAAAAGTGTGACTCACGCCACAAAAAGCGATAGCATCACGAAATGTTGAATCGCAAAAGTGTGACTCACGCCACAAAAAGCGATAGCATCACGAAATAATTTTAAAAAAAGTGATACTATCGCAAAACCAAGCGATAGCATCACGAAAAACTATCAATTGCTCCGTTGTGTCTAATGATGTTGAGTTGTATTGTTGATTACCGTTTGGTGGTGGCTATTAATTACGACTGTGGCATTGTTTACATCCGCTTTATTGGTAGTCAGAGCGAATATGACAAAATAGATGTCACGACAATTTGATTGGAGTTTTGTTATGGAAATTAAACCAATTAGAACTGAAGCTGATTATGAAGCTGCGCTTAAAGAGATAGAAGTGCTTTTTGATGCAAAGGCGAATACGCCTGAAGGGGATCGCTTAGAAGTTTTGAGTATTCTAGTTGAGGAGTATGAAAACAAACATTACAGCATTCCACACCCCGATCCGATTGAAGCGATTAAGTATTACATGGAAAGTCGTGGTTTAACTCGTGCTGATTTAGAACCTTATATCGGAAGCAGCGTTCAGATTGCTGAAGTGTTAAACAAAAAATGTCCACTCTCAATAGAAATGATACGTTCATTACATGCGGGATTTGGCATGTTAGCAGAAACGCTGATACAACCGTATGCTTTGACACAGTAAAATCCGTGAGTACAGCGAATTAGGACATCAATGAATGAGAAGATGGGTAATGGGATATTTGACACACAGCATCGCTCTCAAGGCGGGCAAAGATTAATGGCACGCACGATATAGTTTTTCAGATAAATAGAAACCTTCAAGGTTTTTGCAACGCTTTACGGTTTTGCCCTAACGTCTATAGGAACTATCGTGCGTGCCATTACGATATGGCCTTAGTTGAATTATGAAAAACGAGTACAACGAATTGCCGAAATCAACGAATTTCGTTAATTCGTAGTACTATTCCATTCGTTTCTTTCGTTAATTAGTTGTACTTATAGAGACGGACACGCGGCTCATTTATTTTTGCCAATTAATTTAACCAATTTGTTTATGAGATAAGTGAAAAAAATAGAACCGGCAACTCAGTTGAGCTAATTCGTTTAGACCAAAAATCCGTTGTGCTCAACTTAGTTCAGATCACGCATATTCACCATAATAACCCTGACGATAACCATATTTACCGTAACCATAAGTTGAAGACTTGTTGGTATCGACATAATTTAAAACCATATTCTGTACCAACACTTCAACTTGATGCAAGCGTTTTAGCCCATCGCGCACGACGGGATAAGGCGTAGCATCCGCCTTGACGATGTATAGCACTTCACTGGCATACTTAGCCAGCACCATCGCATCACTGACTATCATGGTAGGCGCCGTATCAATGATAATATACCTATAAGATTGAACTAATTTGTCTAAAATCTCTTTAAACCGCTGCGAGGACAGCAATTCTAATGGGTTAGGTGGCACCATGCCGCTTGGAATCACATCAACACCGCCCTCCTCGCCTAGATGATGAATACATTTATCAAACGCCTGAGTCCCAGCCACCAGTTCAGATAAGCCGGGGGCTTTGGTACTCAATCCAAATGACTTGCCGACGCTCGGCCGACGCATATCTGCGTCAATCAGCAAGGTTTTTTCCATCTGTCCTAGCGCAAAGGCTTGGTTGATGGCAAAAGTTGTTTTTCCTTCACCTACCACAGAAGAGGTCACAACTAATACCTTCTGCGGGGTATCGAGGCCAGATAACATAATGCCAGTACGGATCGTGCGGATGGATTCGGCAAATGGGGACCTCGGTACCTTCAAATACATCCATCGAGGTGACAATTCATCTTTTGGGCCGAGTTTGAGTGCCGGCAAAGTGCCCAACAGAGGCATGACCAATTTGTCTTCAACATCTTCACGATTTTTTATGGTGTTATCAAGATATTCCAATAAAAACGCTAACAGCGTCGAAAAGAGAAAACCTAAAATCAAACTGATACCTACGATAAGTTTCTTCTTGGGCTTATAAGGCGTTTGGCTCACTAACGCCGGTTGGACGACTCGCCCGACGGTGGATTGCAGCATTTGTAAGTCTTGCGAAGCATCCGTTTCCTTAAAGCGGGTTAGAAACAAGTGATACAGTTGACGGTTAACCTCAACCTCTCTTTCCAGTACTTTGAGCTGATATTCCTTTTGATTAAGCGTTTGAATCTTCCTTTTATGTTTTATCAAAGCCTGTTCAAGGGCTTTCACATTGGCAAAGGCGAGTTCATATTCTTTGGTAATTCCTTCAATCACCTGCTTAATTTGTTCAGCAGTGTTATATATGGCGGTTGTCAGTTCTGCTTGTGCGGCGATAATCGATGGATGTTTTTGTCCATAACGTTCACTCAGTTCAGACACTTTTCTGGCCGCATCCAATTCGGCTGTTTTTAGCCTTTGTACCAACGGATGGTTCAGAACCGCAGGCAGAGACTCAAAAGCTTTTGTGGACTTTTCGATGGATTGAACTCGGAGTTGTTGTACTTGTTGGTACACATTTTCAGCTTTTGCCAGTTGCATGCGGACGTTGACCAAGTTGGATGCAGTTTCTTCGATCTGCCTAGCGGCAACACTTTTGACACCCGCGACATTAACGAGATTTTGTCGTTCCATATACGCTTGCAGCTTTTTCTCAGACGCTCTCAGCTTTTGGCGCAAGCCCTCCATACGTTCAGTCAACCATGCGGCCGCTTTATGAGTCATTGCCAGTCTGGCTTCCAGATCGCTTTCAATATAGCGTTCTATCAAGGTATTAGGAACATCTGCGGCCAGTTGTGCATCATGAGAGTCAAAGCTAATATTCACTAATTGACTTTGACGTACTGCCCCAATGCTTAACTGAGCCATCACGGCATTGACGATGGCGGTATATTTGTCTTCGGCCTTTTTCGGTGCTTTTTGTGGCAACCACGTACTGGGGAACCATTGAGGCCAATCAAATCCCGGTTGCGGTGCTTGATTAAATACCGGATGAGAAACTAAGTTAAGCTTTTTGACCACCTTCTCTGCTAAATATTGATATTTGAGGATTTCCAATTGGGTTTGGTAATACTCCTTTCTGAACGAACTAATTCCATAAATGTCTTCAATAGGGCTCATGTTGATGTGGTCAAATTCAATCAGTAAAACAGCCGTTGAACGATAGATAGGCTGTAATGAAAAAGTCACTATAGTCGTCAATAAACCGATCAGTAATGTGAGTCCTAGAATTATCCACTTATGTTTGGTGAAACTATGCCAGTAATGTCTGAGATCAATCTCATCTTCGTCGGTTTGGTTGGCAAATTGTTCATTTTTGTCACGGGTGATAGTAATTTTATTGCCGCGGAATAACGAGGAAATCAGCTCGTAATCATTGGGTTGTTTGATATCATGGTTCATATAATAATAAGTAACTGATGTTACGCACATTCATGAAAACGATGTCACAGTTTGTGCAATAAAGCTGTTTGGTGAAAGTAGGGCAAAACCGTAAAGCGTTTTTAAAACCTTGAAGGTTTCTAACTGGAAAAAAGCGTTGTGCGTCACATACATTAATAAAAAAAATGGGAGTTGTAAAGCTGTTTTTACAAATCATCCCTGAAATCTTTGATTCAACCCATTTTGGTACTGACTCATCGCTGCCATTTACTGGGATCAAAGTACTTAATTGTTCAATAATAAACCCATGTTCTGTGTTGACTTAAAACGCTATAGCGTTTCCCGATTGGGTGCAGTACAAAAACAGTAAAAAACCGTAAAGCGTTGCAAAAACCTTGAAGGTTTCGTGATGTCGTTTATTCAATCGGGAAATGCTATCTTCAAAATCGGTTATAAATAATTAGTAAAATTGTTTAGGCATTTATCAACTCGCATAATAAGTATTATGCGGTAACTCTTAAAAACGTAACAGTGCCAAAGTCAAACTCGTGCTAATTAACTGAAAAATAACTGATTATTTATTTTTTGTGATAGATGTTCAGATAATTAATACATGTTACGCAGCTTAATTCTTATCAAAGTTATGTAAGCGCACGAAACCTCACGCATTGAGGCATATGCCAATAAGATTTCTCTATTCCCGATTTCCGATTCCAGATTCAAAATTATTCCAAAAGTTTTCGTACTGAAATATAAATGAACCAATATCGAGTTTACTGATGGATATGACCTAAAATTTGTTAAACTGATAAATGATAACAATTGAGTTGAGGCTGATCATTTATGAATCATCAAGGATTGCTAAAACGTCTTAATACGCTATTGACACCGTTTGAGGTAACCTCTCTTATTTTCGCCAGCATATTGTTTGTTTCCAGTAAGCCTCTTTTGGCAGCGGGTGGCAAAGCGGCGACAAATTTGATAGCAACCGATAATACCGCTTATGGGATCGATGTGTCCCATTACCAAGGCCTCATCCGCTGGGACAAAGTCAAGCAACAAGGTATCACTTTTGCGTTCGCGAAGGCGACAGGGGGGATAATCTATACGGATCCAGAATTTGAGATCAATTGGCATGCAATGCGGGCGGAAGGGATTATTCGGGGGGCCTATCATTTATTCTATCCGATTGAAGATGCAAACGAACAAGCACAGCATTTTCTTGAAGCTTTGGGGCCAGTGCGGAAAGGGATAGACTTGCCACCGGTCTTGAATGTGGAATTAACTGAGGGTGTT
>QNER01000728.1 GCA_003646175.1 Candidatus Parabeggiatoa sp. nov. 1 | reverse complement strand
GCATAGCAATTATAGCCTTGTGATTTGGCGATGGCTAAGGTGGTGCTGGAGTCTAACCCGCCAGAGACGAGTACAACGGCTTTGTTGTTAGTTGTTGTAGACGTGGGCATGAAAAAGTCCTTTTGAGGGTTAACAAGTACAACTGATTAGCTTCATTCCCGGATTTAAATAGTACAACCAAAATAGTACAACGAATTACGGGGATAAACGAATTGTCTGAATCAGCATTTTCAGAATGATAGAATTAATAGAATATACTGTTATCCTGAGTACAACGGATACGCGAAATAAACGGATAAGGCTATCTTGGATTTATTGTCCGTATACAAAGTCTTAATTTCGATAAATCACAAGACATCAGGGCTTAACACCTATCAGTTTGTAAAAAAGGCTATTTTTCAACACAGAGAACACAGAGTACCACAGAGTACCACAGAGCATAAGTCTAGGATTTTTATATATTATTATATAAAACACTGTGTAACGTTGTGTTTTTTTTGCCCTCGAATTTGAAAACTGATAGGTGATAAGGACATCAGGGTGAACTTTGTCTTTATCCGGGAATGAAGAGTATCCGTTGTACTTATCCGTTGTACTTATCCGTTGACGATACTGTCCGTGGCGTGGGGATGCGCCCTAAACTTCATTACCGGATAAGTTCAAAACCCCAGCCATTTCCGCAACCGCGCCCACAAGTTTTGTGATGTTGTGGTTTTCTGCTTTTCCCAGTCTTTAAGAAAAATGGCATAGTTTTCGGAAGCGGTACGCACATGGGGATGTTCGGGTTTCAAAACTTGGTTAAAAATCTTTAATGAGCGCTCATACAAAGGCTTGGCTCGCTTATACGCGCCTAGGGCATAATACAACAAAGCGAGATTGTTGAGAGTTTGTGCCACAAAGATATGTTCTGTGCCATAAACCTTCTCAGCAATTGCCAACGTTCGCTTATACAAATACAAAGCTTCCTCATACATGCCAGTTGCAACATACAATCTGGCGAGATTGTTGAAGCTTTCTGCCACATCGGGATGTCTTTTGCCTAATACCTTTTTACGAATGGACAACGCTCGCTTATGTAACTGCCAAGCTTGCTCATACTCGCCGGCTGCATCATACAACAAAGCGAGATTGTTGAGGCTAGTTGCAACCGAGGGATGTTTTTTGCCTAACGCCTTTTCACGAATTGTCAAGGCTTGCTCATACAAAGGCAAAGCTTGCTTATACGCGCTTTGGGCTTTATACAATTCAGCGAGATTGTTGAGGCTAGTTGCCACCGATGGATGTTCTTTACCATGAACTTTTTCACGAATTGCCAGCGCTCGCTCATACAATGGCTTGGCTTGGGCATACTCCGCTTTTTCAGCAGTAAATGAGCCGCTTCTTCAAATTCTAACTCCCATTCTTCAATCAGTTCCGCACAAGTTTGGGCGCATGGCAACAAACGTTCACAATCAGCCCAATTTGATAATTCTTCAGGATCAGGAAAAGCACTCTCCACCGCCCGCACTGCTCTTTCTGCCCAAGTCCGTTGCGCCGTTTCATCCATTCCAGGTTTTAATATCAATTGCACAAGGCCGTGAATGGACCAAATTTTGGTTGTCGGCGCGTAAGACACCAGCGAATATTTCAAAATAACGCGCCGGGCATCATCCAATTCCACCACATCAGCGGCAACCGGGGCAAGCACGTCTCCTAAGTGTTCCGCCCCTTTAGTAAAAATGTCCTCTGGGATATTATCAGGATGCAGAAAGGCACACAGGCGTAATAATTCCGCAGCGGCGGGATTTTCGTTAGCGATGTTTTCAAAGGATAATAACCCAGTTTTAGCGACAGACTCTGGATGATCATGCGCCATCGCCAAGGTTCCCCGTTTTTCCATAAGTTTAGGGGCGTGGGTACGGTAGCGTTCCAGATAATCCGCTAAACCACATTGCGTTTCCCGAATATAAGCCCCGGCTTGATCCAACGCCAATGGCAAGCCACCGAGTTCTCGTGTAATTTTTCTCGCCATTTCACAATCTTCCTCGCCCGGTGGCTTATCAACCGCACGGTGCAGCAGAAAGTCTTCCCCTTCCGTTAGCGACATTTCTTTAATTTCTACCTGTTGCACGCATAACTCTCTGTTTTTGGCGCGAGTGGTAGTGAGCAACAGATGACGCACCCCAACATCGCCACTTAACAGAGGCGTTAATTCACTGACGATTTTGACATCATCAGCATTATCAACAATCAGCAACCAGTCATTATGGGTTTCTAGCCAATGTTTCACAGTGAGAGTGGTTGGTTGTGGTTGTTCTTGTAGGTATTGTTCGGGTAAGTCTAAGGTTCGAGCTATCGCCACCAAACCCCCACCGTATCAGCTAAAGTCCATAACACCGCTTGATATTCATGGCGGTGCCAATGGGCATAATGAGCCGCGGTTTGGGTTTTACCCACCCCACCTATACCACTTAAAGCGGCTACTTGACGGGAATGTAGCGTTTCTTGCAGTTGTTGTAGTACTTGTTCACGCCCACTAAAAACTGGGTTAGGCGGAATCGGGAGTTGCCAATAAGGATCGGCATATCTGGTTTTCAACACCGGCTTTAAATGCTCAGCAAGTTCAGGCAACTTGGCTTGAATGGTAGTGCGCCCCATTTGAAAGGCGGTTGCAATCGACTCGCCGGCTGCCAACGCATCATAAAAACCGCCTGCAAATGAAATTGCCGCTTTATCCTCAATGGGCTGATTCATGCCAATCACATAATTAATGTGTTTGACAATCGCACTGGCTTGCACCGCGCTAAAACAAGCATTTAGGATGACACATTCAATCTGCCCGGCAAACGGTGCCAAGAAATTAGCCAGTGCGTCGGTGCTGACTAATTGGCTTTTTCCCGCCTCGTCTTCTAACACAATGCCCGCTTGTCCCGCCCCATGCCCCGAAAAATTGACAAAATGGGGTTTGAGATCCAACAGGGTATGGCGTACTTCATCCAGCGTGGTTGCCCATTGTTGTTTAAGGACAAATTGTTTATCGCGTTGCAAACGCTGTAATTTTTTGTCAATTTCGTCGGCTTCCGGTTTTAAATTCAGTTCGTCGGTGTCTTTGGGATTAGCGGCTAGGAAGAGGATGGTTTTTTGCATAATAATAACTACAAGGTTTGTATGTTTATGAGCCAACCCCGAAGGGGTTGAATGTGAATAGCCTTAAGGAAACCTGGGGGGAACGAAATTTTTATGGTTGCCCTAGTACACGATAGCGAAAGTTTCCAGACCATCTCAGCCGTTGGCGTTGGGGTGGTATCGATCCTTCCGCGATCCTGCACGAGATACATCAGTCGGGGGTTATTGATACCATCAAACGCCGACGATCTATCCCATCAAACGTCGGCGATCTATCCCATCAAACGCCGGCGATCTATCCCATCAAACGTCGGCGATCTATCCCATCATTCTGGGATCATTAATACCTATTAACTTGACAATGATCGAGGCAAAAGTTTGCGGAGCAAACTTTTGCCTCGATCACATTTTAATAAAAACCAAGTTTTTCGTACAAGGTTCGCCTTGTACTCCTTTCCATCTTCCGCCGTTTTTATTACTTGGTTCGCCTGAAACGAACGATAATTTTCCGCCCGGTTTCGTACCAGGTTCGCCTGAAACGAATGAGAGTTCACACCGTTTTTTCGTACCAGGTTCTGGGCAATATCAGTTATCTTTCCTCTGTCCCCTTTTCGCTCCCCCCTTTCCCCTTTTACCGATACAACCACACACGCATCAGCGAAATCAATTTATCGATTTCCACCGGTTTAGAAATATAGTCATTCGCGCCCGCTTCAAGGCATTTTGTCCGATCATTTTTCATCGCTTTTGCCGTCAGGGCGATAATAGGTAGCTGACGGAAATGCGGTTGTCCCCTAATTTTATGCATCGCTTCGTAGCCATCCATTTCTGGCATCATAAGATCCATCAAAACCAGATGAATATCCGAATGTTTTTCTAACATTTCAAGGGCATGTTTGCCATTTTCAGCGACGACAACTTCCATGTCTTTGTCTTCCAAAACCGTCATCAACGCAAAAGTATTACGCGTATCATCATCCACAATCAGCACTTTTTTATGTGCCAGAACGGCCGCTTTGTCATGCACCATCTGGAGCATTTTGCGCTGCTCTTGACGCAAGTTGGCTTCGACTTGATGGAGAAACAGCGTAGCCTCGTCTAACAAACGTTCCGGGGATTTCACCGCCTTGATGGTGAGTTTTTCCGCACAACGGTGCAATATTTTTTCCTCAGACGGTGTCAGTTCGCGATTCGCGTAAAGAATGACTGGGATTTGGGAAAAGTGCAGTTGCAATTGCTCAAGTAATTGGATGCCGCTTTGCTGTTGGAGTTCTACATCAAAAATAATACAGTCAGTGGGTACTTGACGCAATTGTTGTAAGGCTTCGGCCGGTGTCTTGGCGAGGGTAGTTTGGACATTGTCGCCTTTGACCATGTCTGAAATCTGTTGTTGGCGCGGTTGGTTGTCTACGACGATTAACAAGTTTTTTAGCGTCTTGGCGATAAACTGTTCTATTTTTTTGAAGCCTTCGCTTAACTCTTCGATACTAACGGGTTTATGCAAGTAACCAATAGCCCCCATCCTTTTGGCATCCATATTGAGATCAGAGGCCGACATAAAATGCACTGGAATATGTCTAGTTATTGGATTGTCTTTGAGTTTTTCCATGACGCTCCAACCATCCCGTTGTGGTAAACCTACATCGAGAATAATGGCATTAGGTTGATAT
>QNER01000727.1 GCA_003646175.1 Candidatus Parabeggiatoa sp. nov. 1 | reverse complement strand
TTAATGAAAATAACGCACGGCTCAACCTTAATTGCTAAATCGTTGTGCGCGTATCCACTAAACATTTAATCCTTATAGTTCAATCACTTAAAAAGTTTAGCCTCGCGTGAAAAAATTCTGGACATCTGAGGTTTCCAAAACCTCAGAGCTTTCAACATGGAACAACAGGCGTTGTTTAGACAATGGTAAGGATCGAAGAAAAATTAACTTCCCTCTTGACTGGGTTCAGTGCCCTTTAGGGTACTTGAGCTTTTAGACAACTGCTTTAGCTGTTGGCGGAAGTTATTTTTTAGTCGTTCCTAACACGCTTTCGCTTTTTGCTGTGCTTTGCGTTCGTTAGACTGTTACTGTCATTTTTTATGCCGAGCGATTTTTGGGTTTTTTGGAGGGTAGTTATGAATACATACTTAAAAATCATCACTTTGCTTATCTTAATTATAAGCTTATCCACTTATGCTCAAAAGCCAGAAATTAAATTTGAACACCTCTCCCGCAAAAATGGGCTGTCTCAAAGTACCGTTTATACCATTTTACAAGATAGCAAGGGTTTTATGTGGTTTGGTACCCAGGATGGACTGAATAAATATGACGGTTATACGTTTACTCATTACCGCCACGATCCGCAAAATCCTGACAGCCTGAGCAACAGTTTTATCTTGTCAATTTACGAAGATAGAACGGGAACGTTGTGGATTGGCACCGATGGCGGTGGTTTGGATAAGTATGATCGTCATCAGGACAAGTTTGTCCATTATCAAAACGATCCCCAAAATCCGGATAGTTTGAGTAGCGATGTGGTTTTAGGTATTTATGAAGATTCGGCTGGGATATTGTGGTTCAGCACTTATGATGGTGGGCTGAATAAATTTGATCGCCAGCAGGATAAGTTTGTGCATTACCGCCACGATCCACAAAATCCCCACAGCTTGAGTAGCGACGCGGTTTGGCCGATTTATGAGGACAGTACCGGCACTCTGTGGGTTGGCGCAGATAGCGACGGTTTGAACAAATTTGTTCGTGAGCAAAACCAATTTGTGCGTTACCGGCACGATCCACAAAATCCTGACAGTTTGAGCAGCGACAAGATCACCGCTATTTATGAAGATAAGACCGGCAAACTGTGGATTGGCACCGATGGTGGGGGTATTAACTTGTTTGATCGCGAGCAAAATCAGTTTGTGCGTTACCAAAACGATTCGCAAAATCCCAACAGTTTGAGTAACGACACCGTCTGGTCAATTTACGAAGAGAGTACCGGTGGACTGTGGATTGGTACCGATGGCGGCCTCAACCAGTTTGACCGCGAGCAAAATCAATTTATGCATTACCTTCACGATCCACAAAATCCTAACAGTTTGAGTAGCAACTATGTCATGAAAATTGACCAAGATCGGGCGGGCGCATTGTGGATTGGTACTGATGGCGGTAGCCTTAATAAGTTTGACCCCCAGCAGGACAAGTTTGTACATTATTTTCACGATCCACAAAATCCTAATACGCTGAGTCACAATACCGTTTCGTCTATTTACCAAGATAGCACGGGCGCATTATGGGTTGGCACACTTGGCGGTGGGCTAAACCAATTTGACCATAACCGCGCACAAGTGACGCATTATCGCAACGATCCCCAAAATCCCGATAGTTTAAGTCACGATGAAGTTTGGTCAATTTACGAAGATCGGACCGGAACGCTGTGGATTGGCACATTTGGTGGCGGCCTCAATAAGTTTGATCGCCTGCAAAACCAGTTTGTGCATTATCTTCCCGAACCGCAAAATCCAGACAGCTTGAGTAATGACAAGGTGAGTGCCATTTATGAGGACAAAACCGGCACCCTCTGGATTGGTACGCGAGAAGGCCTTAACCAATTTGACCGCGAACAAAACAAATTTGTGCATTACCGTTTTGATCCGCAAAATCCTGACAGCTTGAGTGAAGATAGTATCTTATCCATTTACGAAGATCGGAGGGGAATACTGTGGATCGGCACCCAGGGGGGTGGCTTGAATAAATTTGACCGCCAAACGGGTAAATTTGTGCCTTATTTTCATAACCCGCAAAATTCTGACAGCATAAGTCATAATGAAGTTTCTGCCATTTATGAAGACAAAACCGGTGCCTTATGGATTGCTACGCTTGGTGGCGGGCTAAACCAATTTGATCCAAAAAACGAAACTTTTGTCCATTATCGCGAACAAGACGGCTTAGCCAATGATGTCGTTTATGGCATTTTAGAAGATAATAAAGGTTATCTTTGGCTTAGCACTAATAAAGGTTTATCCAAATTTAACCCCAAAACCAAAACCTTTAGAAATTATGATGTGTTAGATGGTTTACAAAGCAATGAATTTAGGGCTGCTTACTACAAAAGCCAGCGTGGAGAACTCTATTTTGGTGGTATCAACGGTTTTAATGGGTTTGATCCTGAGCGTGTCAAAGATAATCCCTATATTCCCCCTATAGTGATTACGGACTTTAAGATTTTTAACAAACCCGTCACTATAGGCGAAGGCAGCCCTTTGCAACAACACATTAGCGTTACGCACGAAATCACGCTGTCTTATAAACAGTCGTTTTTTTCTTTTGAGTTTGCCGCTTTAAATTTTTTACAGCCGACCAAAAATAAATATAAGTACCAGTTAGAAGGTTTGGACAAGGACTGGAATGAGATAGGTACCCGACGTAATGCTTATTATACCAGTGTGCCACACGGGACTTATGTTTTTCGCGTCAAAGGCAGCAACAACGATGGTGTCTGGAATGAACAAGGCACGGCGATCAAAATCATCGTCCTGCCACCCCCTTGGAAAACATGGTGGGCATACACGTTATATCTCATAACGATTTTGGCTATCATTCTAAACTATGTCCGGGTACAACGACAAAGACTACGGGAAAAGCAGCAAGAATTAGAACGTGAAAAAGAAATTGCGCTCCAATTAAGAGAGGCCGATAGGCTGAAAGATGAATTTTTAGCCAATACCTCTCACGAATTACGCACGCCCCTCAATGGCATCATCGGGATTGTAGAATCTTTAATTGAGGGGGCAGCTGGACCCATTACTCCACAAATCCACGCTAATCTCAGCATGGTAGCTGGCAGTGGGCGGCGCCTTAATCACCTTGTCAATGATATCCTTGATTTTTCTAAGTTAAAACAGAAACACATTGATTTACAAATAAAATCCGTTGATATGCATACCATTGCTGAGGTCGTGTTGACACTTACCCAACCCCTCCTCGGCCACAAAAAAGTGCAACTGATCAATGCGATTCCCTCTGGCTTACCGCCCATCAATGCTGACGAGAATCGTGTGCAGCAGATTCTATGCAATCTTGTTGGCAATGCGATTAAGTTTACCGATAGTGGTACGATAGAAATCTCGGCTAAAGTTAAAATCCCCCCCAACACACCGAAGCTAAAGGGGGGAGAAGTCCCTTTTGAAAAAGAGAGAGAAGTCTCCCCCTGTAAAAAATGGGGTTTAGGGGGGGGGTCGGCAAACTGGTTAGCGATTACCATCTCAGATACGGGGATAGGTATTCCCGCCAAAAAACTCCACCGAATTTTTGAAGCGTTTGAACAAGCTGATGGTTCAACGTCGCGCATATACGGCGGCACTGGTTTAGGACTCGCTGTGACTCAGCAATTAGTCCAGTTGCATGGGGGTGAATTGTGTGTTCAATCACAACTCGGCGTGGGATCACAGTTTACCTTTGCCCTGCCGCTTTCCTCTCAGTCATCAATGAGCAGTGTTCAGTTACCCTCTCAGTCATCAATGAGCAGTGTTCAGTTACCCTCTCAGTCATCAATGAGCAGTGTTCAGTTACCAGAACCCGAAGAACTGACAACCTCTCAATCATCTGTTGCGGGTTCTAAGTTGCCAGAACAAGAACCACTGATAACTGATAACGGGTCACTAATAACTGAAAAAGAGTTCACCGTCTTGGTTGTCGATGATGAACCCGTCAATCGGCAGGTACTCGTCAACTATTTGTCATTGCAAAACTATACCATTCATCAAGCTGCCTCGGGCCTAGAAGCTTTGGCGTTCCTTGAGAAGGGGCAAAAGCCAGACATTATCCTGCTGGATGTGATGATGCCACAGAAGAGCGGCTATGAAGTCACGCGAACAATCCGTGAAACATGGTCTGCCGACGAACTGCCCATCATACTGTTGACCGCCAAAAATCAAGTGGCCGATTTAGTGACTGGGTTAGAAAGTGGTGCTAATGATTATTTGACCAAACCCGTTTCCAAAGATGAACTCCTAGCCCGTATCAAAACTCATCTGCACATACTTCGACTTAAAGTGGAAAGTTTGCGCCTAGCGATTGAAAATAAAAATCGGCTGACGCAATTTCTCGAATCCGTGCCAGTCGGCATTGTGATATTTGAAGTGAAGGGCACATTTTTCTACCTCAACCAGAAGGTACCACAGATTTTAGGCACGGAGCCGTCCGAACCGCTCTCCACCATTGAGCAATTCATTTTAGCTTATCCATTCTATATTGCTGGTACAGAGCAACCGTATCCCACGGCAAAATTACCTTTCGTGCAAGCATTAGATGGAGAAACGTCAACCATTAATAATGTGGAAATTCACCAAGCTGACAAGATTATTCCGTTAGAAATATGTGGGACACCCATTTTTAATGAAGAGGGCAAAATGGCTTATGTGATTAACACATTACAAGATATCACTGAGCGCAAAACGGCCATGGAAGCGCAAGAAAATTTGAAGTTGACAAAAGAACTGTTCCAACTTAATCAAGCTT
>QNER01000726.1 GCA_003646175.1 Candidatus Parabeggiatoa sp. nov. 1 | reverse complement strand
TTATTTGAACGTATAGTTTGTAAGAATAATAATTTCAGTTAGAAACCTTCAAGGTTTTGGAAACCTTGAAGGTTTTGCCCTAAAGTCTATAACTCAAAAAAACGCGATGGGGCAAAATTCGGCTAGCGGTTTTGCTGTATGAGGCTTCCAACTTTAAGCGGGACAAATGTAGGGCACAGTGTATCCCCCATCAGTTTGATGGATACGTTGTAGCGATATTCACCCTACGCTAACCCATTGGTTTTAGGTGGGCAGCCCCGCACGATAAATCAATAAGTTATGGCCGAATACGGGCCGATTTTGCGTTATTGCCTAAAAACTAAAAATTGACCAACTAATCGCATGTATTCAGTTGAACGTTATTGCGGCAGTCTCGTAGGTTTGGCTGTAGGAGATGCATTGGGTGCCACCCTTGAATTGAAAACACCCGGTTCATTTAAGCCGGTTACTGACATGAGTGGCGGCGGGTATTTTGATCTTAAACCGGGGCAATGGACAGATGATACTTCAATGGCATTGTGTTTGGCAGAAAGTTTGATTGAACAGCGCGGGTTTGATCCCGTCGATCAATTAGCCCGTTATTGTCAATGGTATCGAACCGGCTACTTAAGTAGCACCGGCAAATGTCTTGGTATTGGTATGATTATTCGGGAAGCTTTGGAGAAATTTGAGCATAGTGGAGAACCGTATTGTGGCTCAAGCGAGCCTTATTCAGCGGGAAAGGGTTGCATCATGCGTTTAGCCCCGGTCCCGTTGTTTTATGCTCGTATTCCTCAACAAGCCATTGAAAAATCTGGAGAAAGTGCGCGTACAACACACAGTGTTCAAGTGGCTATTGATGCCTGTCGTTATCTTGGCGCGTTGATGGTTGGGGCTGTTGCAGGCAGAGAAAAACAAGTGCTGTTGAGCAAACGTTATAGCCCAGCGCTAGGCTATTGGGAAAATCACCCCCTTGTTAAAGAAATTGATGAGATTGCTTGTGGCTCTTTCAAAAAGAAAAAACCACCGGTTATACGGGGTACGGGCTACGTGGTGAAATCCCTAGAAGCGGCACTGTGGGCATTTTATAACAGCCAGACTTTTGAAGAGGGCGCACTGAAAGCGGTAAATCTTGGCAACAAGGCTAATACGACGGGAGCAATATATGGGCAATTGGCAGGCGCGTTTTACGGTGAAGAGGCTATTCCTGTGAAGTGGTTGGAAAGACTGTCAAAACGGTATTTGATAAAAAGTTATGCAACCATCTTGGCAAAGCTGAGTAAAAAAATCACTGCCCTATAAATACCCCTTTGAGGTGGGCACGAAAAGAGCTTGCCCAGCCTACCCTTACTACCTATCAGTTTTCCTTCAACATCGGACTGTGTGTGACTCGGTGTTAAAAAAATAGCGTAACGTCTCTGAGTACTTTAAATTTTGGTCCTAAACAAATTAAGTTCTAGAAAAAATGAAAACCGGTGGCTTAACTTTCTTTTAGTCTCCCCAATTAAGGCATTTCGTCTATCAGGCCCCAAAATTCGTTTGAATTATTTGTACTTAATATTCAACGAGTTATAAAAAACTGATAGGTGGTAAGCCACCCTACAAAAAAACTTGACATCAAGGTGGGGGTTACACTGGGGTGATGAAAATTGCGAATTGTGTTCGCTTTATCAGTTTTTCTAGAAAAACTTTAGGCGTGAATTGTGAAGTATTAACTGATGTTACGCACATTGCTTCGACGATGTCACAGTGAAGTATTAACTGATGTTACGCACATTGCTTCGACGATGTCACAGTGCAATAAAGCGGAAAGTTCCATACCATGATGAGAGTTTGGTGAAAGGGCTTGCGCAAGTCCCCTGCGCGGGGGCTTGTCCCTACAATATATAACGATATGTAGGGAAATTGGTTGCTACGATTGACTCTCGATCGAGCGTTGTGCGTCATAAGAGTTTTTAAATGAAATGCGAAGTTATTATTTGCTATTCGCGATTTGAGATTACATGGCCGTTAAATATGCGAAGGCCTTTGTTTGCTATTTGCGATTTGAGATTGTTGCTGGCCGTTAAATGAAATGCGAAGGCCGTTGTTTGCTATTCGCGATTTCAGATTTTTGCTGCCGTTAAATGAAAGGGGCAACCGCGAGTTTACGGCCGCCCCGATTGACCCTCGAGCTAGCGTTGTGCGTAACATGAGGTATTAATTGTTAATAAAAAATAGGGTTATTTAAGTGACTATTTAGAGAACTTTTTTCAATGCTTCACTTCAACAGGTAAAGTTTTTGGACAAAAATCACCTGATTTTCACCCCAGGATTACACTCTCTTATTTAACCCGCATTCCCGGCTGTGCGCCTTCGTCGGGACTCAGCAAAAAAATTTCATTTTTACCTGGCCCCGCCGCTAGTACCATGCCTTCTGACACACCAAAGCGCATTTGGCGCGGAGCTAGATTCGCTACCATCACTGTTAAGCGATTTGTCAATTGCTCTGGTGTGTAAGCGTCTTTAATCCCGGCAAAGACGTTGCGCGGTTGTTCTTCTCCCACGTCTAAGGTTAAACGCAATAATTTTTGTGCTCCTTCAACTTGTTCGGCCTTGACAATACGGGCAATGCGTAAATCGATTTGGGAAAATTCGTCATAGCCGATAGGTTCAGCAATAGATTCTATCGACGCTGCCGGTTGGGGCGTTGCTAGGCTGTCCTTGGAGGCTTCAATCATGGCATCAATTTGTTTTTTCTCGACGCGCTTCATCAATGGTTTAAATGGGTTAATGGTATGCGCGAGTAATGGCTCTGGTTGCCAAGCAACGGGCGCGGCTAAAAAGGCTTCAACTTGGTTTACCAACCATGGCAAAATGGGGGCTAAATAACCCATCAGCACCTGAAATAGATTGAGGCCTTGACTACAAACGGCTTGCAATTGATCCTCATTGCCTTTTTGTTTCACCATCACCCAAGGCTTATGTTTATCAATATATTGATTAGCACGATCAGCCAACGCCATGATGTCCCGTACCGCTTTTTTGTAATCACGGTTCTCATAAGCCTCGGCAATGGTATTGCCTTCGTCTATAAATTGTTGGTAAAGGGCTGCATCTGCCAATGCCGGGGCAAGTTGCCCGTTAAAGTGGTTGGTGATGAATTTCACACAGCGGCTAGCAATATTAACGAATTTGCCAACTAAGTCTGCATTAACGCGATGGAAAAAGTCGTCCATATTTAAGTCAACATCCTCCACACCATTGCCCAATTTCGCGGCAAAGTAGTAGCGTAAATATTCGGGGTTAAGATGGTTTAAATAAGTCCGAGCGTTAATAAAAGTACCGCGTGTTTTGGACATTTTATGTCCATCCACTTTTAAAAACCCGTGAACAAAAACGGCAGTGGGTTTTCTAAATCCGCCTGCCGTTAACATGGCGGGCCAAAATAGACAGTGGAAATAAATAATGTCTTTGCCGATGAAATGATAGAGCTCGGTTTGATTGTCTTTCCCCCAAAATTGTTCAAAATCAAGCTGTTCTCTCTCACAGAGATTTTTGAAACTCGCCATATAACCAATGGGTGCGTCTAGCCAAACATAAAAATATTTGTTTGGTTGATCTGGAATCTCGAAACCAAAATAGGGCGCATCACGAGAAATATCCCACGCTTGCAATCCGGTTTCAAACCATTCATTGAGTTTATGCAGTACGCCCGGCTGTAAAGCACCGCTACTTGTCCATTTCTGCAACATGGTGTCAAAATTTGACAGGTTGACAAACCAATGTTCTGATTCTTTTTCTATCGGTGTTGCCCCAGAGACGGCTGAGACTGGATTTTTGAGTTCAGTCGGGTTATAGGTTTTGCTGCACTCCTCACAACTGTCGCCATATTGATCTTTCGCACCACAGTGTGGACATTCGCCATGAATAAACCTATCGGGCAAAAACATTTCTTTAACGGGATCATAAAATTGGCGAATAGTGCGACGCTCAATATGCCCGCCTTCATTCAAGCCCTTATAAATCAGGTTAGAAAAATGCTGATTTTCTGGGCTATGGGTGGAATAATAATTATCAAACCTTATCGCAAAATCAGCAAAATCGGCTTGATGTTCGGTATGGAAACGGGCAATCAGTTCTTCAGGTGTGATGCCTTCTTTTTGGGCCCGTAGCATGATTGGGGTGCCATGTGCGTCGTCTGCACAAACGTAATAGCACTCATGTCCGCGCAATTTTTGGAAACGTACCCATATATCGGTTTGAATATATTCAACTAAATGCCCGATATGTATGGGACCGTTGGCATAAGGTAATGCACTGGTGACTAAAATTTTTCTAGGTGAGCTTGCCATGGTGAATTGTTGTCATTAAGCAAAAAAATAGGCACATAAGGTAGCATTAATTACCTTATGTGCCTAGTGTTTGATGATGAATAATGGGATTTACGCAAAAGTTGACAGCGAAGCTCCAACTGGGGCAAAGATTGGGTAATTAGGGATCGGCGATCAAATAATTTCCCCCATTTTTGATTTAAACACTGCCGATCCTTATTTATTCGCTGCTATGTCCCCAATTAATTAACTAACTGTCTTCTAATAACTTCTTAGAATAGTCTTCAATATCCGCGCTGGTTTTCAGCCCAGACACCAATTGGTTAAATTCGCTTTCGCCTAAAGCCTGTTGTTGTTGCAGCTTGGCTTGTTGGCGTGGTTCAGGAGTCGCATTGTCCTTGCTTTCACTGTCTTTGGGTGAAGTCGTTGAAGGTGTTTCTGGTGTGACTACCCCATCTTTGATAGCCAACACCGCCAGCAATGCATAATCACCATTATCTA
>QNER01000725.1 GCA_003646175.1 Candidatus Parabeggiatoa sp. nov. 1 | reverse complement strand
TGGTCTCGATCCTTGCGCGATCGTGCACTAGGTTACAACCAAAATTGAGTAACAAACTAATGGTTATTGATTCTTCAACAATTATTGCCATTTTATGTGATGAACCAGACGCTGGACGTTTTGCAGCGGCTATTGAAAATGATTCAACTCGGCTTATGTCAGCCGCATCATTGTTGGAAACTTCAATCGTGATTGAATCCCGATACGGTGAAGAAGGTGGACGCAAACTGACATTAAAATAGAACCTGTCACTGCTGAACAGGCTGAAATCGCCCGTGTTGCATTCCGTACTTATGGCAAAGGACGACATCCAGCCGCTTTAAACTTTGGTGATGGTTTTTCTTATGCCTTGGCAAAAGTTTCAATTGTTCAAAGGCAATGACTTTAGCAAAACAGACATTAAACAAGCATAGAGGTGAAAAATTAAAACCGATGATAAATAAAACGAAATCACTGCAATGGAAGACACGATTAAAAAGTTTGGAACTAAAAGGTTGGATGAAAACAATAGATGCTTTTTGTCAAAAAAAAATTGCCTAAATGATTAAAGTTAAGGCAAGCATATTATCTTTTAGCGGTTAAAGATAATCAACCAACTCTTCATCAAGCTATTCAAAATTATTTTTCTGATGCTTCTGTCAGCTAATTTTGAAGGATACGATATTGATTATGCTGAGATAATCAATAAAGGCCATGTTTGTCATGAACAAAGGCGTTGCTGGGCTATGTATGATGCTCTGCAACGAATAGATAATTTCTAAGATTGGGAAGGCATCGAAACAATTGTCATGGTTGAATCATCGATGCCCGTTAATGGAAAAACAACTATTGAACATCGCTATTACATTAGCAGGGAAGTAAGGACAGCTTCAAAATTATATCGTTCCCGTCGAAGTCATTGGGGGATATAAAATTCACTACATTGGATATTAGATATTGCTTAACGCGTTAGATGAATCAAGAATACGCTTTAGTCATGGTGCAGAAAATGCCAGCGATTTTGAGGCATATTGCTTTAAATTTACTTAGAAAGGAAGATACAGCATCGTTAAGCATTAAAAATAAACGCCTCATGGCTGGTTGGGACATATCGATTCTTGAAAAAGTGTTGGCAGGATTGGCTTCATAGAGCGATAGCCCAGACGAGTGGTATCGGTAAAACCGGGTTAATGTCACCAAATGGTAAGGATAAATCATTAGAAACACAACCTGTTCCTTTACTATTATTTTTACCTAATCGTGAACGACAAAAAAATCAATTAAGAAGCACAATACGAAAATATGGTGAAAAGCAACGTCCCTTACTTTGTTTGGTAGTCCGGTAGATGTCGTGATGATGTCCAAACGGATGCTATCCCTGAGAAGGGATAGCATCCGTCAAATCACTACATGTACCGGACTACCAGTTTTTGGAGGGGAATGTGGTTTTAATTATTATTTTAATTCATTCGTTCTAGGCGAACCTTGAACGAGAACTACAAGGATTAGTTATAAGAAAGGATTTTGGTAGTCCTGTTCCAGTCGTGATGGTGTTCAAACGGATACTATCCCGGCAAGGGATAGCATCCGTCAAATCACGACATGTTTAGGACTACCAGGATTTTTTATAAACAATAGTTATTGCAATCGTGCAAGTGAACCTTGCACTCCAAATTTCAGCATGAGTATTAGCGTCGCTCTCTGACTAGATATCTGGCAATTTGGGTGACTAAGTTGCGAGGGGCAAACCTGGTACTAAATACCAGCATTTTCTCTTTCCATCCAGGAATAATCACCCGTTTATTTTTTTTCAACCCCCGGTAACCAATTTTCGCAATCTCTTCAGCTGTCAGAAGTAATCGGCTTTGAAAAATTATTGTATGTTCCATTCGCGCCCTTTGTTGAAAGCCAGAACGAAAAGCACCAGGGCAAAGGACACTGACGGAAACGCCAGTGCCTTGCAGTTCATTTGCCAATGCCTCCGAAAATGACAAAACCAACGCTTTGGTTGCGGCATAGACACTAAAAAAAGGTATGGGCTGAAATGCCGCTTGAGACGCAACATTCAATATTTTTCCATTCTGCCGTGTTAGCATATCCGGAACAAAAAATTTCGTTAATTGAATGAGTGCCGTGGCATTCAATTGGATCATTTCAAGTTCTTCCCCGAGTTCGGTTTTATCAAATCGCCCATAAATCCCAAACCCGGCATTATTCACCAACAGATCAATAGCTAAAGATTGTTGCTGAACCCGTTCATAGAGTTCTTTTGGCGCGGTGGGAATGGTTAAATCAAGCGCCATCGTTTCTATAGCAATGTTGGAGATACGAGATAAATTATGCTTGGTTGTCTCCAGACGCGCTTGATTCCTAGCGACTAACACTAGGTTATATCCTTCTTGAGCCAGTATTTTACTCAGCTCATAACCTAACCCACCTGTGGCACCGGTGATCAGTGCGGTTTTCTTGTCCATAATTGGTACCAATTTAGAAAATAGACGATAAGTCTAGTGCAGCGGAAGTGCAGCAGAAGCCAGTAGCTCAACCTCATGGCTAAGAGCTATTGTCGGTTAAAACAGACTCAACCCTCTTGTAGTGCTCTTTCGGGTGCTTTAGCCATGAGCTATAGATTTATTTTATTATTGCCATAGCTTGTCATAAATCCGCCGGCTCAACGTAAATATAATTTTCCCGCTTTTCTAAATCCTTTAAGGCTTAAAAAAGGTGTTTGCGGTTTCCTTCAGTTGAAAGTAAGTAATCAGTGGTATCTTGCTGGATAGGTTCTGTCAAAATTAGTACAGCGAATCCCAGTATTACAGCGGATAATTCGCTGATTTCTCAATTCGTTGTACTCTATTTTGACAATCCGTTTAGACCCAAAATGCGCTGTACTCTATTTTGACAATCCGTTTAGACCCAAAATGCGCTGTACTCAGTTATTGACAATTCGTTGATTTCAGAGATTCAGTTGTACTCGTTTTTGTGGAAAAACTCGGCGGTTTTCAAAACCGCCAAGGTTTTAAACTTACGACGTAAACAAATCCGCCCCCGCTTCTGGCTTCGTTACTTCAATCCTATCCACATTTTGAAAACCACGCGGTAATTTTTGTCCGCGCCGACTACGATCTCCCGTGTAAGCTTCAATATCACGTTCTTTAAGTGTCAGATGGCGTTTGCCAACATGCACAGTCAAAATATCGGTTGTCGGTTTTAACAGTGTTAGGGCTACCACCCTTTCTTTTTCCTTTTGACATTTAGCGGGAATATTGAGGAGTTTAAGGCCTTTACCTTTGGGTAAAATGGGCAACTCCGATACGGGTACGATGGATAAATAACCGGCACTGGTGACGACGGCGTAATACTCCGTATCAGGATCTGTAATCAGTAGGGGTGGCACTATTTTTGAGTCTTTGGGTAAAGTTAATATTGCTTTACCGACTTTATGTTTCACGTACAAGTCTTCTAATATGACAATAAAACCATAACCTACTTCTGAAGCGAATAAGTAAGTGGTGTTTGGTTCGCCTAATAAAACATGCACAAAACCGATACCATCGGGCGGTGTAAAGCGTCTTGCAAGCGGTTCACCTTGTCCCCGCGCCGAGGGCAGTGTGTGGGCGCTGGCACAATAGGCTCGGCCGCTGGCATCAAGAAAGACGACTTGTTGATTAGTGCGTCCGCGACAGGCATCTGCAAATTCATCCCCCGCTCGATAATTGAAACTGGTGGGATCAATTTCATGGCCTTTGGCAGCGCGTACCCAACCTTTGGCTGATAAGATGACGGTAATCGGATCAGAAGGTATTAAGGCGGTATCATCAAAGGCTTGCGCTTGTTCGCGTTCGACGATGGGAGAACGGCGCGGATCACCGTATTTCTTGGTATCGGCTTTAATTTCCTTGGCAATCAATTTATTAATATTTTTATCAGAACTTAACGTGTCCTCTAAAGTCTTGCCCTCTTTGGACAGTTCCTCCTGTTCCCCCCGAATTTTCATCTCTTCCAGTTTGGCGAGTTGACGCAATCTGAGTTCTAAAATGGCATCCGCTTGCGTTTCACTGAGTCCATAAGTTTTCATCAGCATCGGCTTGGGCTGATCTTCATCACGGATAATGGTGATGATTTCATCGATATTTAAATAAGCGATAAGCAAACCTTCGAGAATGTGCAAACGCTTGTTAATTCTATCAAGGCGGTACTGTAAACGGCGGCGCACGGTTTGCAGACGATAGGCCAACCATTCGGACAGAAGCGTTTTAAGATTTTTGACTTGGGGGCGGCCTTCAAGTCCAATCATATTGAAATTAACGCGATAAGTGCGTTCCAGATCAGTGGTGGCAAATAAATGGTGCATCACGCTGTCAATATCGACACGATTAGAGCGGGGCACTATCACTAAACGCACTGGATTTTCATGGTCAGACTCGTCGCGCACATCTTCTACCACGGGTAATTTTTTCGCTGTCATTTGAGCAGCGATTTGGGTAATGATTTTCCCGCCTGAGGTTTGATGGGGCAACGCCGTAATCACAATATCCTCGTTTTCACGGGTATAGCAGGCTCGCATACGAATAGAGCCGATGCCGGTTTCGTACATTTTTAATAAGTCGGCCGCTGGGGTGATGATTTCAGCCTCAGTGGGATAATCGGGGCCGGGTAAATGGGCGCATAAGTCGGCAACACTGGCGTTAGGATTTTTTAAGAGGTAAATGCAAGCATCTGTGACTTCGTGGAGATTGTGTGGGGGAATATCAGTTGCCATACCGACGGCAATCCCTGTCGCGCCGTTGAGCAAAACATTTGGCAAACGGGCGGGTAAAAAGACT
>QNER01000724.1 GCA_003646175.1 Candidatus Parabeggiatoa sp. nov. 1 | reverse complement strand
AGTACTTTGAATTAAGAAATTAACGAATCAAGCTATTCGTTTATTTCCCAATTCGTTGTACTCACCAAGAATGGACAAAACTTATCTGGACAAGTATATAGCCACGTCGGATGAAACGCCGCGCGTCATCCACCCAACAAAACCGTTGGCGTTGTTTACTGCACACGCTCAACTTTTCGGTTTTTTTGGTACCGAGCTTGCCCGGGGTATGGCCCACAAACCTTATCTCGCATGTAGGGCCTATCCCTTGTGATTGCCCTCTTTAGTTTGTCGGGACTCTCGAAAATCCGAAATTTTGTCCATTTGAAGTCTAGCCACGTCGGCTGGAACATAGCGCGTCATCCACCCAACAAAACCGTTGACACAATTTGAGCCACGTCGGATGAAACGCCGTGCGTCATCCACCCGACAAAACCGTTGGCGCATTTTGAGCGTGGCTGAAAAGGAAGGGGTGCTTGTTGAAGAAAAGGGCCTTTTGTGAGGATGACTCGTTAGATAAAATATAGTAAAATTCATCCGTCCAAACGGGCCCTATTGATTGATGGGATGAGACTCGTCGCGTTTAATTGGACTTTTGGTAGTCCTCATCAGGATGTGATTGATGCCTGACGGATATTATCGCTTTTCGCGAGAGTATCCGTTCACCACTTTCCAGCGGGGCACTACTGGACTTTTAATTGTCCTTAAAAACGGTTATATTAATTGAGTTTTGCAAACTCAGCCCAACGACGAATTGAAACGCGTTAATGAATTGGATAACGTACAATAACTAAAACACAACCGGCACCGATTAAGGCCGACTTGTCAGACGACACCAAACTGTATCAAGACGGGTATAAAGCCTTGAAAGTGTTCACCACAATATAATATATTGATTAACGCTTGGTTTTCGTCCCTACCTTTAGGTTTGGACTTGCCAAAGCTAATGCTTTGGGGGGGTGTCCCACTTATCCTACAGACTTTGAGTTGTCTTGCCGCTCAACTGGTAAGGTTTCTTTTGGGGGCCATGTTTTCAAATTGATTTGGTAAGCTTTTGTTAATGGCTTACCATAAAATCAATGAAAATGAAAAATGAAAATTTTTAATAAATCTTTGTTCATTCTTCATTCTTCATTCTTCATTCTTTATTTTCCATTTTTTGAAGGCCAGGTTGGCGAATTGATTCTGTTGATTTGATTGATGGCCCTATCGATAAAAACTTCTAAAAGAACAAGTGGGACACACCCTGCTTTGGGCTCCAACTCCATTAATTTTTTGATCGCCAAAGCTAAAGCTTTGGACTCCATTTTTTGCCAAAGCTAAAGCTTTGGACTCCATCAGCGTCATTCGTTGTACTAAATTCGTTTATCCGCGTCATTCGTTGTGCTTTATTATCGCCAAAGCTAAAGCTTTGGACTCCATCAGCGTCATTCGTTGTACTAAATTCGTTTATCCGCGTAATAGGCGTTCCGCCACTGCGTTTCGTTGTACTTTATCGCCAAAGCTAAAGCTTTGGACTCCAACACAATTAATTTTTTTATTTCAATATTAAAGGAATTTTATGAACTTAGAACTAGAGTTGCACTTGGAAGGCCCAGACGCAAATGACGATACCTTACACGATCTTCTGTCTTGGTTAGAACGAGAAGATATTCCGGGACTCTCTGTCGAAAGAAAGTTAGGCTCCCCAATTAAGGACAAAATGGGAGCCGATATGGAAACGGTACTGCTTATTGTTCTTTCTCTGCAGGCCAGTATTCAATCGATCCCGATGATTATTGATGCAGTTAGACGGTGGAAGGAAACCAGAGAAGTGGAAACTGTTGTCAAACCTGAAATCAAGCGTATTGATGTTCAAGAAGAACTACCCGGTAGGGATAAAATTCAAGCACTGATTGAGGAACTTAAGAAACAACTACTTGTTCAAGAAGGACTTGATAGGGATAAAATTCAAGCACTGCTTGAAGAACTTGAAAAACAAACCAGAAGATAAGTGATGTTATCTATTACTCCAGAAAAAACCTACGCAATTTTGATCGGGGTTAGTGAGTTTGAGCAGGATGAGAAATTGTTACCGCTCCCTGCTGTTACAAACAATATCGATGACTTGGAACGGTTATTCACTCATCAGACAGTCATGGGTATTCCCTCTGGCAATTTTACAAAAATAGTCAACGCGAAATCTGACTCTGATATTTTGGACAGCGGGCTGACTACCAAACTCTCTAATGCCCGTTTGGAGACGCTTATCATTTACTATGCTGGGCATGGTATTCTTGGTAAAGAACAAGAACTTTACCTTGCCACCTGCAACACTCTTCGCTCAAAGCCAAAGTATACTGGCGCACTTTCCTTTAGCAAACTACAGGATTTTGCTATAGACACCAGTTTATCAAATATCATTTTGATTTTAGATTGTTGCTATGGCTACCGGGCGAAAGCGGAATTCAAAACGCGAGGAAGCAAACAGGTTTACCTGATTACCGCTTCCAATGAGGAAAAGAAACTTGCAGATGCGCCCTCAGGGAAAACTTACACTGCTTTTACCAATGAGCTTATACAGATACTTGTGAAAGGACTCCACAATAGGAGAAAAACACTAACGCTGGGGGACATTTATGGACACTTGAAAGATCGACTGGTTAAAAAAGGTTTTCCTGAGCCAACACAAGTTAACTCCATGAAGGATGATGCGTTTAAGTTTAAAATTGCATACAATCGGGGGTACCGTGAAGAGTATAAATTTGATATTTTTATTAGTTATTACACAAAAATGGACAATACTGCAATAAAGTGGATTTATTATTATTTTTATTGTCCATTGCTCCGGTTTTTTGAACATGAGTTGCGGAGAAAACCTAAAATATATTTTGCAAAGCAAGAACAATCTGATATATCGCCTGAATTTAAAACCGCGCTTAATAGTTCCCGCTGTTTGATCCCTCTTTGGACACCCAATTATTGTCAATCAAAATGGTGGTTTCGTTATGAAAAACCGGTACTATACTCTCAAATACCAAAAAACTTTTATGGAGTAGTGCTACCTGTCATTCTATACGGCAAAAACAAATTTCTTCCTCCTAATATAGATAGGTTGGATGGTGTGTTGGATTGTCGAAAGTATTGTTGTTCCCATCTAACTCAAGAAGAACTGCAAAAACATCAAAATGAAATCAAGAAATGGTTTAGCACAAAAGTAGCAATAATGGTCAAGTCAGCTCCTATACCGATACGACAGTGGGTTGAAGATAAATCTTCTTTCAAACCAGATATCCCTAACTTTAACAACCCAAAAATGTGAGAGTACGAAATGGAAAAGGGAAAAGTAATAACGTTTTACTCTTATAAGGGTGGTGTTGGAAGAACGATGGCATTAGCAAATGTGGCCGTTCTTCTTTCCATATGGCAATACAAGGTACTTATAGTTGATTGGGATCTTGAAGCACCGGGGTTAGAATATTACTTCAAGGACTCTTTGACTTTGGAAAAAACTTTCCAGACAAAAGGGGTTATTGATCTGTTGCACGATTTTTATTCTCAATCAACACCCTCATTCAGATGGCAAGATTTATGTTTTGAAATTCCTTTACCAAAAAATTCGGTGCCATTACATTTTATAACAACTGGAAAAAGGGACGATGACTATTTTGATAAAGTGAGGGGGCTAGACGTACCAGACTTTTATTCCCAAAAAAAGGGAGGATTTTTTATTGAATCTCTGCGAAGTGAATGGAAACAAGAATATGATTTCATACTACTAGATAGTAGAACCGGCATTACTGACTTTGCTGGTATTTGTACCATTCAATTGCCAGACATTTTGATACTTTTTTTAACGGCGATTGAACAAAGTCTGGACGGTATTATTAAGGTTGCTAAAAAGGCTAATTCGGCCCGTCAAGAATTACCTTTTGACCGATTATCCACACTTTCATCACTTCCAATTCTGTGTAAATTTGAGATAAAAGAAGAACGTGAACGCGGGCAGAAGTGGCTAGATGATTGTATCAATAACACAAAATTGCCAGAGATATACACTGATTGGCTACCTTCCTCAATCGACTTGGTTAAGTTTATTGAAAAAACTTACATACCTTATGTGCCTTACTTTAGTTTTGGCGAAAATTTGCCGGTATTAGAAAAAGATGCCGATGATCCAAGAGGCTTAGGGTATGCTTACAAAATTATTGCGGCGTTAATTGCTCACGAGTTGAACTCAGTTGAGCAATTAATGGACAGTCCAAGTGAATTTGTCAAAGCGGCTTCTGAAAAGAAATTTTATCGCTCTGACTCCGATGATTTTGAATTGGTTTTTTTTAGCGCCGATTCCGATGATTTTGAATCTGAATCGGCTCCGTCACTCTTTGCGGAGGATATTCATTCCTATTCAGAAGAACAATTAAGAACATTACAATTTGAGACGGCTTTTGACTTAAAATTGTCCACTTTCTTTAAGGATGAAATCAAGGGTGGCGGTTATGCACCCGAGATGGCAGTCATTCCCGCCGGGCGATTTATGATGGGATCATCCGAAATAGAACAGGGAAGAGAGACGCATGAAGGGCCTCAGCATGAAGTGACAATTGCCAAGCCTTTTGCACTTGGAATCTACGTGGTGACGATTGCTGAGTATATCGATTTCTGTCATAAGACTGGCAGGACGCATTCGATGAGTGGCTATCACTCGGAGCTTGCAAACCATCCTATTACCAATGTGAGTTGGGAACAAGCCGTTGCATTTGCAAACTGGATTAGTGATCAGACTAGACAAAAATATCGTTTGCCAACCGAGGCCGAGTGGGAATATGCCGCTCGTGCTGGTACATT
>QNER01000723.1 GCA_003646175.1 Candidatus Parabeggiatoa sp. nov. 1 | reverse complement strand
GCTAATCGTTGCATCATGTTTGATTCCGGTTGGGACAATATCAAAATCACAAAAAAAAAATAACAAGGGGTTATAGCCTTTAGATTTTCATAAAATAACGTAACGAAACGGATGCTATCCCTTCTTAGGGATAGTATCCGTTAACTTCGATAGGCGAAACCCCACAGTTTTGCGACGAGTGTCGTGCGAAAGCCTGTCACGGGATGCGGATCGCACACTCCTTGGTACCAGATCCCACGCACCACCCCGAAGTACACGAAGGTTGCTATCACCCCCAGTTTCCCATACGCTACCATCAGTCGGCGCGCCCTTATATTTACCGTGCCAAGGATCAGCGCACCACTCCCAAACATTACCGTGCATATCGTATAGTCCAAAGGCATTCGGTGGAAAACGCCCCACCTTGGTTGTCTGTTCACGATAAACGCCCTTTGGTTCAGAACGATAGGAACCACTCCCACCCCATTGTGTATCTGTCCCCCGATAATTCGCTAAATTAGTCGTCATGGTTTCACCAAAGTAAAAGGGTGTCGTTGTCCCAGCGCGGCACGCATATTCCCACTGTGCTTCACTGGGTAAGCGATAGCTTTTACCCATTATTTTGGACAGTTTTTCACAAAAGGTGATCGCATCATCATAATAAATCCATTCTATCGGGGGATTATTACCCATCACTGCTTGCCATTGGCTTTGGGTAATCGGATATTTGCCCATATAAAAAGGGGCAACTGTCACTGGGTGTTGTGGACTTTCTAGCCAGAACCGTCTATCTTTTTCTGTTTTAGGCGAACCCATCAAAAATGTCCCGCCCGGCACATAAACCATTTCTATCGTTACCCCATTCAGATGTAGAATTTCTTGGTTGGCTTGATGAGCAGTGCGCTTAATGATTTTGCCGCGTTCATTGACAGTAACGGTTTCAAATTCAAAGGGGGCATTAGAAATGAAGGGTGTTTTCGGCTGCTTGGTTTTATTAATGATGCCCGCAGCTTTATGTAAGAATTGAATGGCTTTGTGTAAGAATTTGGCTTGGTTATTCATGAGGTGTTAGTGCAACGGAATTGAGTATAACGGAATTGAGTACGACGGAGTTGAGTACGACGGAATTGAGTACAACGGAGTTGAGTACAACGGAATTGAGTACAACGGAGTTGAGTACGACGGAATTGAGTACAACGGAATTGAGTACAACGGAATTGAGTACAACGGATACGCGAAAAAAACGGATAAATAATAAATATAAATAAAATAATCATTTGGATCAATTTGTTCAAAGTCACAGCGGCACTCGTATTGGTGCATCTTCTGAGATGAGGATAATGTGTGAGCACTATCCGTTCATTTCGAGTATCCGTTGTACTTATAGCGTTTCCCGATTGCATGAAATACAAAAATAGGTAAAAAATATTAATTAATATATATAAATTTTAAAGGTTTTAAAGCACCGAAGGTGCGAAATTAATATAGCCAGGGGCAACGCCCCTGGAACTCAAATTGTATTTTACGCAATCGGAAAATGCTGTGTGGGAAAACCTCATCCGTTTATTTCGCATATCCGTTGTACTTTCCGTGGCGTGAGAATGCACCCCTTGATTAAACATTACCAAAAATACCACTGCCAACTTAATTCAATTTGAGAGGCCGCATTGTCCTTCGTAAAATCCTGACGGTTCAACCGTAAGCGCAGCGCATTGTTTTGACTCAAAGTGAGCCGCTGTTCCATACCGATTTCGTGCAAAGTTTGCGTGTGCCCCAAGCCAAAACGTTGTACGCTGGCATAAATGTGCCCACGCCAACGCGATCCCACATCTATAAATAATCCCGCACTGCCACCGAGTCCCAAAGCATAGTCATGTCGCAATGCTCCACCAATATCAAGGCTGCTTTCTAAAAAAGCATAACCCTGCACATTAGCCGCCGGTTTATAACTCAGCCCAGCACCGCCGTTAGTACGATAGATTAATGATCGTTTACCTTCGTTTAATCGCCGGCGTTGCCAACCGGTGTTGATTTTCCAAGAAAGGGATTTGAAAAACCGATCACGGGGACTTAAAGACACAATATCAATCAGTTTTAGCGCATCCAGTTTTAAGCTTGAACTGTGATGGCGCAATGACAAGTCGAAAAAATTGATTTGTGCCCCCGGCGTATAACCGGCCTCGGGATCCAATAAATCATGGTAAGCGGGACGCAAACGTAAGCGTTGATAATATTGCCCATCATCATAGCCCCAACCCATCGTCATACGAAAACTGGCATGTCCTTGTTCTGGGGGCGGTGGCGTTGGCAATGGGGAAAATGTGACGTTGGAAGGCAAGCGGCTGCGCGCTATTAATAATTTCCGTAAACGCCGCGCTTTGGTTTTATCGGTTTGACGGGATTGGTGTTGATAATATAAATAATCATAAGCCACCTCTAAGACTTGCGTGCGTGTCGTCACATCAAGTGCCGCGAAGTGAGACTCTTCAGGTGCTATCTCTCCTTGGGCTAATTGGTATACCCAATCTTGTTGTTGTGGGGATAATTGATACAAAGCATGGCGTAATCGGGTGGTACTGGCGGGCCGAAAAACAGCCTGTTTCACCAGGCTGGGCACCGCAACCACAACACGCACAGTGTCCGCTGGAATAATCCAAGGGGGCAATTGTTCGCGTAAATGCAAACTAGGACGCGCCACTTCTAATAGAGAAAGCAAATGATAAGCGCAGTTTTCATCAAAAAAGTAATATTCAAAATAAATCTTGTCCAATTCCCACACATGCCTTAGCAAACGGTGAATTTCCTGTGGGGTAAAATTAAGTTGATATTCCCATAAATTTCTATTTTCTAAATCACTGTATTCTTTGACTTTTTTATAATAAGGCAAAACTGAAAATAATCCAGGATACCCGCCAGTTATGCCTTTGATCGCAAACACCAGGCCATTTTCCTCATTGGTGGCAGCGGTATAGTTAAGGGCATAAGCCAGTAGGCGGGTTTGTTCAGTTTGATTGACTTGATCGATACGCAGCAACGTATGCCCAAACATAGAGGCCGGATTATTTAAATAGGCTGCCGGAAAAATCATACTGAGTCCCGCCGGTTGTAATTGTGCCAACCATTTATCAAAAGCGGGACAAGGCTGCGGTGGTAAACGCACCGAATCAAAGTTAAGTTGTTGTTTTAACCAATGATAACGGGCAATAAATGCACACTGAGGATGCTGTGGTTTGGTGTTTGGTTTGGATGGTGGGGCAAAAAAAGCTTTGAGGGTGGCTTCCAATTCTGCGATAGGATTTGTTTGACCATTTGGCGCGTGAAAAAATCTGGGATCATCAACTTCGCTAACATGCCCGCTGCCGCTTGGTTGATAATGTAACAATACTTGCCACTCTCTGTGCTCAGCCAATTTTTGAGTATGGGCTTGCGTTAATAAACTTTGCAAATAAACCCAATCTGCCGCATACAGTGACGGTGGCATCAACAACAATAGGGGGACAATTTTCAAAAAAACACGAGCAAAATTTGATATAAACAAGGGGATATATAGTTTGTAAGAATAATAATTTCAATTAGAAACCTTCAAGGTTTTGGAAACCTTGAAGGTTTTGCCCTAGAAAATTTCAAAAGCCATAACGGATAGCATCCCTCGAAGGGATGCTGTCCGTGAAGTTATTTAAGGTAATAGCATTTTTAATACGGTTTTTTGATTTCAAACTCATGAAAAAGGCACCCTTACATTTATCCTAAAAAGGGCAACCACAAAGGATTGCCCCCGATATTTTTGAAGGGTGCCATGAAAAATGCCAGAATTCTATTACCTATAGATGTTCAGATAATATATTTCACAAGTCAAAGTTAACGGATACTATCCTATCGAGCGGATAGCATCCGTGAAGTGAAATTATTTTTCTGAAAAACTATATTACCCATTTTTAGCTAAAACTGTAACGCTTCAAAATCGGATCCGCAGTCAGCACCTTATTCAGATTTACCAGTACGTCCTCAGCGGTGACATTTTCAGTTGGAAAAATTTGGGCAAAATGGGTGTGGGTGGCATTGAAAAACGCCGGTTTGTGTTGAGTGTCCACCTCCATCAGAACTGCGAGGGAATTTAGGAGTTCACCGGTGCCGGCTGCCATATCACGCGCCAGTTTATCCAAGTTGTCGCCGGTAAACTCAGCGACTTTCGCCGGCACAGAAACCACACCGTGTTGCGAACACCCTAATGTACCCGAAGTAATCCCAAACGTTTGATTACCAAAAGTACCGTTAGTTGTCACCGCCAGCACTTGTGGCACTAAACCAGATTGGCCTTCAAAAAGCATTGAACCCAATCCGCAACCGACATTATTCACAGCTAGGGCAGACGTGACTGGCAAAACAGTCGCCAACACAGTGGCTTTCAGAATGAGTTTTTTCATAATGTTCCTTTTTATAAAATAACGACAGGGATGGAATGGTAGAAATAATTTATTATAAAGAATTTACCCAATAACTACAAGGATTGTTTTTTATAAAGGATTTACCTTCAAAACTAAAATAAATGGGCATGATATTTTATACGGGAAGTACAACGGATTGACGGATTTAACGGATTGATTTTTTAAGACGGATGTGGCTCAATGTCTTGAGAAAAATTGAAATGAACCATGATCTGTTATTTAATTTTCACCCTTTTCAAGGAAGTATGGGGTATGGTAGGCAACAAAAAGTATGGGGTATGGTGGGCAACAAAAAGTATGGGGTATGGTGTAATGGCACTTACTTAAAGAATTAAGTTCCAGGGGCGTTGCCCCTGGCTTTAATAATCTTTGTACAGGACAAAAAAGTGC
>QNER01000722.1 GCA_003646175.1 Candidatus Parabeggiatoa sp. nov. 1 | reverse complement strand
TTTCAGGGGCTGAAAATCGATGGTAAATCAATTTATAAACCCCTGAAAGGGGTTGACATATCAGCCTAGGGCAACGCCCTAGGAATCTATTTTGATTTTTACCCAGGCAACGCCCTGGGCTGGTATGTTTGCCCCTTTCAGGGGCTGAAAATCGATGGTAAATAAATTTATAAACCCCTGAAAGGGGTTGACATATCAGCCTAGGGCAACGCCCTAGTACTCTGTCAATGTTCTATTGACGGGTAGCAGGAGTCCAATATTTTCGAAGAACCGCCCTTCCTTCAGTCAAATCCGTCAATCTGTTGTACTTCCAGTATAACCGCACCGGTGGATAAATTTCTTTTGTGGAGCCGAGCCTTTAGGCGGTAAGCCAAATTACCATCTATCAGTAAGTACAACGAATCTCAGAAATAAACGAATTAAAAACAAGCACAACTTATTTATTTAGTTCAGGTATTTCAATAGGTTGTGGGTATTTTTACCAGAAACAAATTGGCATGGTTTAATTTAGGGTATTAGAAATTATTTGCCGTGCTAAAAAGGATTCGTACAAAGCACAGCGAAGAACTCCAGCACACCTCAAAAAGGTTACCCTCAATTCATCACTTTTGAAGCATGCCAACAAATTCTAAGGCGGGCGCGAATTCTTGATACGAGAGCATTAACGCCATCGTCCCCCATTCGTTTATTTCTGGGATTCGTTGTACTCAACTGATAGGTGGTAAGGGTAAACCAACAAAAGTCTCGACTCTTTTTTTTTGAAGCACGGCGTATTATAAAATCATTTATTGCAACCTTACCTCCAAAAACCAAACTGTTATGACATTAACCAATCAACAAATCCGTCATCTTAAAAGCCTGGCTCATCATTTAAAACCCGTGGTAAGGGTTGGTGAAAAAGGCATCACTGAAAATCTGTTAGCAGAATTAGCGCAGACTTTAGAAGATCATGAGCTAATTAAGGTTAGCATAGCGGGCGCGGATAAAGAAGAAAGATGCGCTCTTACTGAGGAACTTTGCCAAGCCAGCGGTGCAGCATTGGTGCAAATGATTGGTCGTATTAGTGTTTTATATCGCCCTAGTCAAGAACCGCAGCTTGTTATACCTAAAAAAAAGTAAGTAAGTAATTAACATTCGGGCAAGGTTCGCCAAAAAAATTGACTCTGACTCATTCGTTTCAGGCGAACCTTGCCAAAACGGGCACTCGCTACGCATCTGCCACTGGCAACGTAAAATAAAAAGTACTACCCAAACCGACTTGACTGCCTACACCCACTTTGCCATTGAGTCTTTCTACTATTTGTTGCACGATAGACAAACCCAGTCCATGTCCTTCAGCACGTTCTTGATGTAATCGGGTAAAAGGTGTGAATAATTGGGCTTGTGCTTCTGGAGAAAGTCCTTGTCCATTATCGACAACCCAAAAGCGTATCATGCCATCCTTCTGTACCTCCGCCCCTAAGTCTAAACAAGGTGGAACCCCTCCATATTTCAAGCCATTACTGATGTAATTTGCCCAAATTTCTTCCACCCAAGGCGCATAACCTTTGGCCGTTGGAAACGTATCGGGAAAACTGATTTTCGCTTGGCAACCATTTATTGCGTAAGTTAATCGTTGTTGCACTTGAACCAGAATATCTGACATATCTAACGGCTGCATTTCCACTTCCTCCGCTTTGGAGGTCCTTGCCAGTAGGAGCAAAGCGTTAATGATATCTTCCATTTTATGTCCCGCTTGTGCAACCGAGTGGAGTTGTGACATTAAGTCGTCATCCAACAACGCCTCTTCACTGCAAATTTCTACCAATTCGTCAGCGTAACCAATCACGGTGTTCAGGGGATTTTTCAAATCATGGGCAACGGTACGAGCAAACGCATCCAGTTGCATATTGCGTCTTTCTAATTGTTGTTGTAACTGATACAAATTAAGATGAGCGTTGACACGCGCCAGGACTTCTTCATATTGAATGGGTTTAGTGATGTAATCCGCTGCCCCTAACTGAAATCCTTTGACTTTGTCAACCGTGTCTGTCATTGCCGTCAAAAAAATGATAGGAATATCTTGAGTGCTTTGTTGGGATTTTAAAATGCGGCAAGCCTCAAATCCATCCATTTCAGGCATCATCACATCCAATAAAATCAAGTCAGGATGAGCGTATTCTGCTTTTTGGATAGCACGTTTACCGTTTTTGGCAATCAGCACTTTAAAACCCGCCATTTTCAAAGACTCAGATAGGACATTGATATTAGCCTGAATATCATCAACAATTAACAGCGTGCCTTGATGTTGTGTTGTTTTAGTGTTCACTTATTTCACCACGTATTGTTCAATCAAATCACAAATCTTCTCTTCTTCAAAGTTTTTGGCTAATTCACGAATTTGGTTGGCAAAAGGCGTGAGCCTTTGATCCAATTGTTCAAATTCATCTAGCCGTTCAACAATGCTGTCAAGATCACCCCTCATGCCTAAATCAAATAAGATAGCGGCTTGTTCTTGAGAAGGCCCTATAAATGGTAGTGCGGGTTGTTCAATGATTTCCACACCGGGCTTTTCAGCGACGACTTCCTCTGTGTCGTAAATCCATGTCAAACCTAAGTATTTTTCCAACAGCTTGAATAATTCTTCCGTATAAATGGGTTTCGCGATAAAATCGTCACAATCTGCCTGCCTACTTTGTTGTTTGCGACAATCTAAAACGCTGGCTGAAGCTGTGATAATAATGACATCTTTAAGTTCAGGCAAGCGTCTGATTTGGCGGATGGCTTCAAAACCATCCATAATGGGCATGACCAAATCCATTAAAATCAAGTCAGGGCAGTATTCACACGCTTTGTTCACACAATCTTGACCATCGACAGCTTCTGTTATTTCAAAACCTAACGGAGCCAACTGGTTAATCAAGACCGCACGATTGGCCTCATTATCATCGACAACAAAAATGTGGCGCAATTGACCGTGGAAACCCACAATATTTTGTTCATCCGCCTTTCCTGATTTTACCAAATCTGATATTTCAAGCAAATCTAATGTCATCCAAAATGCACTACCTTTTCCCAACGTACTGTTAACATGTAATTTCCCCCCCATGATTTCCGCCAAATTTTTCGTAATGGATAAACCTAAGCCAGTGCCTTCCGCCCGTAAGTTTTGTTCACCTACTTGCCGAAAAGGTTGAAAGATGTTGTCCAATTCCTCTGTTGCAATACCAACGCCGGTATCCTCCACCAGAAAACGGATCTTGCTATTGTGATAACCCACTTTGAAACTCACACAGCCTTTTTCGGTGAATTTAATGGCATTGCTTAATAAATTAATGAGAATCTGCCGTAGTCTTTTTTCATCGGCATGAACGCCGGTTGGCAAATGCGATAATTTTTCATAAATAAAAGAAATACCCTTCTGTTTAGCACGCATTTTGAATAAATTGACAACACTCTGCAAAAAATCGCCAAAATGAAAATCGGTGGGATAAAGTTCTATGTGATCCGCTTCAATTTTGGACATATCTAAAATATCGCTAATCAAAGTTAACAGATATTCACCGCTGCTGTGGATAACATTGATAGCTTCTTTTTGTCTTGGCTTCAAATTTTCATCATGATTGAGAATTTGTGCATAGCCTAAAATGCCGTTAAGGGGGGTACGCAATTCATGGCTCATATTAGCGATAAATTGGCTTTTGGCATGGTTAGCCTTTTCTGCTATTAGTTTTGCTTGTTCCGCTTTCTCTTTAGCAATAGCCAATTCCGTCGTGCGTTCTGCGACACGTTGTTCCAAGCCTTCATAAGCCTCTAACAGTTCCGCGGTGCGTTTTTGAATCTTACGTTCTAAATCTTTTTTATGCAGGCGATCTTGTTCAATAAAACGGATATAGGTTTTAATACGATTGATTAATTGACAGGTATCAATCGGTTTAGTGAGATAATCGGCAGCCCCAACCGCAAAACCTTGTTGCTGAAATTCTTCAGATTTATAAGCGGCTGTGAGAAAGACAATAGGAATATGTTTGGTTTTTGTGACAGAATGAATGATTTCTGCGGTTTCAAAACCGTCCATATCGGGCATTTGCACATCAAGAATAATCAAATCTATCTGTTGAGTCGCAACAATTTTTAAAGCCATTTCCCCTGAATCGGCTTCTAAAATGTGAACTTCAAGATATTCTTTGATCAAGGTATGCAAAGTAAATAAATTATTTTTATTGTCATCGACAATAAGCAGATTAATTGGTTCCGTATTTGACATTTTTATTGCTTTCATTAATTGTCATTCGTTCCAAGCGAACTTTGCACATTGTGAGTGATTTTTACCTTCGGCCGTTTTTTCGTACAAGGTGCGCCTTGTATTCCTGAGAACCTTCGGCTTTTTTCGTACCAGGTGCGCCTGAAACGAATGAGAACCTTCGGCCTTTTTTTCGTACCAGGTTCGCCTGAAACGAATGATAAACGACGCTGCCCTATTGTACAAACGCTTTGTACTCCTGATAAGATGACATTGTCAAGATAAGAAGGGATTAAAATCGACTAGCCAAGAAATCCTTTCTTATAAATCCTTTTTAAAATACAGTTAAACTAAGCCGGTAAAGTTTCCAGTACAGACTCGTCTTCAAAACGGTACGTGAGATTTTCACCTCATACCGCTCCTCTCTACATAGTGTGGTTTTACCAACTTGGTGTTCCAATGCTCGAAGTAACCGGTTTCATGGGTTTTATCCCAATTGTGGTTTGTTCAACTTAGGGAACCCCAAAGGGATTCCTTTTTCATCGCGATACCCCTTTTAAGAATTAACATTGTTCACTATATACAGTGAGTA
>QNER01000721.1 GCA_003646175.1 Candidatus Parabeggiatoa sp. nov. 1 | reverse complement strand
TCGGTGTCATTTTGACTTAAGTCCGAAATATTAATTTGGTGCCAAACCTTCAAGGTTTGCCAAACCTTGAAGGTTTTTTCTGGCAGGATGAACACTTTCTAAAATAGATAGCTGAGCAATCAACTTTTTTTGCTACTAATTGAAAAAAAGAAAAAAAAATTAAAAAAATTTCTTGCGGTAAATTTTTCTGTGATGGGGTTTGAAGTTTGTCGCGGTGTGGAACGGAGCTTTGGGCTTTCATAGAATTACTTTTGAATGGCATCGCGTGTCTCCAACAAGCGATTTAGCCAATCTTCAGGCACTTTTTCCGGTAACTTATTACACCAGTGTTCAGGCACTCTATCTCCCCATTTATCCACAAAACGAACAAAACGATTCGGTGCTTTTTCTTGCCAGTCTGGCAGCCACTCGTTTGATAAACGTTCTACCAATAAGTCTTTGATGTTTGACATAATCATTTCCTCATTTGCCCATTTTCGATGAGCCAATTTTGTTATGGAATGAATTGGGTGAAGAAAACGCCTGATACTTCTATCTAAAATAGATAGCTGAGCAATCCATTTTTTCTGCTACTTGAAAAAAATTTTTTGCTTAGGCAGGAAAATAGGTTAAATAAATTTATTATCAATCAGTTAGGCTATTTGCTTAAGCAGCGACAACCGATGCTTCAAGGTGTTACGTGGATTCCCGTTTTCACGTTTATTACAATGCACAAGTGTCGCAATCATTTCCCTATTTATCCAGATATTTTTTCACAGGATGAATTGGGTAAAAAATACGCATTGTGAGCAAACCACTTTTTTGGCTACTTGTTTAGAAAAAAATTTTTTATGAAGCAGGAAAATAGATTAAATACCTTTATAATTACTTATAATAAAAAATACGTTCTGATATTTCTATCTAAAATAAGATAGCTGAGCAATCCATTTTTTTGCCATTTATTTTTTATTTGGAAAAAGTTTTTTTTTGCAGATATGAGGTAGGAAAGGGCACATTCCCAAAAAAAGGGTCATTATCAATCTTGAGTACTGCAGTTTAGTACAACGGATACGCGAAATAAACGGATAAGATAACACCCGATACAACAGATGCACTTTATTGCCGGATAAGATGAAAAATAACAAAAACTTCAACGGATTTAACACAGAAAAGGAATACCGCTTATCAAAGTGTAGCTGTTGATATGTTGGTGCATTGTCAAAGGTTAGGATAATTAATTGAACATTATCCGTTTCTGTAGAATTTCGTTGTACTTGTCCGTGAAAATGGGATTGCGCCCGGTAGGAAAATAGGTTCAATAATTATTAATTAACTGATGTTACGCACATTGCTTCGACTTGTCACAGTTTGTGCAATAAAGAGGAAAATTCCATACCATGATGATGTTTGGTGAAAGGGCGAACAAAGCGGGGCAACCGCAAAGGGATTGCCCCTACAATAGATAATTAAATGTAGGGGCAATCCTTTCGAGGCTAAAGTTTTTGCGAGCAAAAACTTTAGCCTCGAATATGGTTGCCCATCGATTTCATTTTGAAGCGTTGTGCGTAACATGAGTTATTAAGATTTATCCTGAAAATCTTGTCAATTCTGATTCAGACATAAAAATAGGGTGAAAAATTAGGAGCAAAATCAGTTCAAATTTAACACCCAGCCCTAGGCTTGGAAATTCAGTGCGTAACATCAGTTAATTAACTATTTATAAAAGATTCCATATTAATGCCTGAGCTTGCTTTTTAAAATCCGTGATAACTAGAATTTTTTTAGTCAATAAATAGTACTTGTTCAGCATTACATTTTAAAAGCCAATGATTTCGCATAATGATTTTTTATTAACAAAAAATAATAGTTAGTTTAAATCAGTGAGTTGCAAAAAATGTTTTACTCAAAAATAGTACTTGTTCAGCATTATATTTTAAAAGCCAATGATTTGGCACTATTGATAAGTGGCTGTTTTATGCGCAAAAAATTAATAGTTAAATTTCACAAGCCTTTTTAGGGGGTAGTGGGAAAATTATATATACCCGCTTCATAAACCAAATTTTTATGGATATTTCATTTATTTAGCTGAAACTCCCTACAGCGAATTCGACAAGTTTATTCTACCCTCCCGGTTTCATTAGAAGTAGAAAATCCCGCCCCAGATTGAACAATTGTTTACTCAGATTGATGTGATAATTTAGCTGAAACTCCCTACAGCGAATTCGACAAGTTTGTTCTACCCTCCCGGTTTCATTAGAAGTATAAAATCCCGCTCCCCAGATTGAACAATTGTTTACTCAGATTGATGTGATATTATTTTCAAAAGCCGGTAGACAAATCAGTGGTAGTTATAAAAATCAATGAGTTACATTAATGTTAAAACTTTTCTTCACATCATGAGTGATGATAGCTCTGCTATAAAAAAATTGCTCATAGAATCATCTCAGAATCTAGCTAAGTACATGGTAACTTTCTTGAACTTCAGTTAAACAGAGGGTATAGAAATGAAACGCGAAGCAATACAAACAATGATTGTTTTATCCATAGCTTTATTGTCTGTTATTGTCGCAATGGATGCAGTCATAAATAGCAATTCCGACTTACTGGATAAAGTTATGGGCTATGTCACTGTATCTATGGCATTTATCATAAATTACTATTTTGACCGTTCTGAACGGTAGCTTATAATTAATCAGGGCAACTTGGAACGAAAGTTTGCCTTGATTCCCATGTTGGTGCGTTCATTGTGATACATAAATAAGTAACTGATTTTAGGTGGGCTTATCGTTGCTACGCGCTTTTGTCTCCATGCGGTAAAAACCTTCAAGGTTTGGCAAACCTTGAAGGTTTGGCGCGAAAAGTGAGTCCCGCCAACCTATCAACTGGCTTGAAATGGGATAACAACTCATCTCGTCCAAAACTTGTTTTTTAACCTTTTTCTGGCTGGCAAAACATTTAATCCAAACATTGTGGGGTTCATTGGATAATTCATTCAATGACAATAATAAAACATTTCGGATAACAGGAGATTGAGTACGATAAACCCCCGGATATTTGGTTAACTGATAACCAATATCCGTTAAGATGTCAGAATGTGGTTCTCTGGCACTTGAAGACTGTTTGCATATCGATGTGTGGTAACTGTTTAGCTTGCTTATACTTCGTTCCTTTAAAAAGGGTGATAATGAAATAAATCCGTCAAATCCGTCAATCCGTTGTACTTCCAGTAAAAAGTCATAACCCAGTGCCTGAGCCAGTGCCTTTACATTGAATGAATTCCATGTACTCTCCTTTTCAACTTGAGTACAACGAATTGACGAAATGTTCGTGTTATTAATTATGTCACATCAAAAAAATCCTTGTACAAGATGCAGCGTTATCAGGAGTACAAGGCGAACCTTGTACGAGAGGCAGCGTGGCGATTACCTCAAACGGATACTATCCCTCAAAGAGATAGCATCCGTTACGTCTCCGTCGCCAATGTGTCTTTACTCGGCCAACAATACTTCCGTTGTGATTTCTTTGCCATTCCGGCTAAACACCAATGCCACTTTGTTACCCGGCTTAAACATCCCTAGTGCTGCCATATAGTCATAAATGTTGTTGATCTTGACAGTGCCTAATTGGATGATGATATCACCGTTTTGCAACCCGGCTTGGTGAGCCGGGCGGCCTTCTTTGACAACATCTAAGTGTAATCCTTTCCCAGCAAACGCATAATCAGGCACCACCCCTAAGGTTACCTTAAAATTAGAACGGCCTTTGCCATGTTTGCGTTGGCTTTCCGCTTTGGTAAAGGCCAACTTTTCACCACGATGTTCAATCTCTAAAACGACATCACGGACAAATTTGACGATATTTTCTTGCGCCGGGTAGTTTAGCCGCCAAAAGTCATCGGTGGAACGATTATAGTAATCGTGTGCCCCGGTAAAAAAGGCCAGCACTGGCAGCTTTTTGTGGTAAAAGGAACTCTGATCACTAGGCCCCGGGCCATCTTTTTGTTTCGCCAATTCAAATCGGTAAGTGTGGTTGATTTTGTCTATCATTTCCGCCCATACCGGCGTGGTACCCACACCTTGAACGATTAATTTGTTTGAACGACTATGCCCGATCATATCCATATTGAGCATCGCAACCGTTTTGTCTAGGGGTATCAATGGGTTATTGACGTAATACTTGGAGCCAATCAACCCAAACTCTTCGGCCGTAAAAGCCATAAACAGTAAACTATGTGCTAGTGGCTCGGATTGGCGGCTAAAATAATGGGCGAGCTCCAGAACACCCGCCACGCCAGACGCATTATCGTCCGCGCCGTTATGGATGACACCCACTTTGGCATCAAGTGATTTGGTACCGCCTAAACCAAGATGATCATAGTGAGCGCCAATAATCAGGGTTTTGTCGGTTTTGCCGGGCAAATAACCAACAATATTGCGCGTATTGATGTGAATGTTTTTCACATCTGTCTTCAGGGTCACTTGCACCGCTGACATCGGGAAACTATTCGGCCTGCTTGTGTCATCAATGGTTTTCTGGAGTTGGGCAATGTTTTTGCCAGCCGCTGCTAACAGTTGATTGGCGACTGCTCTCGAAATACTGACAGCCGCAATCCCGGAACCTTTGAAATCAAAATCGGTTTGAAATTTAACCAATTCATTCAATTGGTTATCCTGCGCCACCCCGGTCACAAACAAAACCGCTTTTGCCCCTTGTTCTCGCGCCACAACCAGTTTATGCCGCAAACTGGCATAACGTTGCAACGGATTGTGCGGGTTATCACTGGCAGGTGCCGCTCGCAGCATCAGCAATATTTTGCCGTTCACATTGAGGTTGGCATA
>QNER01000720.1 GCA_003646175.1 Candidatus Parabeggiatoa sp. nov. 1 | reverse complement strand
TTTCAAAGTGAGCCTGGATTGCATCAAAAGAAACTCAGGGGTGCAAGGCGTGCAAGGTACGCCTGGATCGAATGAAAGTCAAACGCTTCATTCTCGGATGGTGATTGATAAGAGATAGTACAGCACATTGAAGGATTTAACGAATGGTGATTGATAAGATATAGTACAGCACATTGAAGGATTAACGGATGGTGATTGATAAGAAGAAAAAATCCGAAAAATCCGTAAAGAAACTGTACTTTCCTGTAGTTGGTTTCGGTTTATCCTTTCTTATAACCAATCCTTGTAGTTATTGTTCAGCAAATATCCTATAATATTATTAGCATCAGTCAGTACTTTGATCCAAAAAATAAACGAATGAAAACACGAGTATAACACCCATTTCTTCTTGGAACGCCAATAGGTATGAGATAGTTTTTTGGTTAAGTACTAAATAATCTTATTGCTCTTCCCAAACCGAATGAAATGCGCGCACACAGTCCCAACTATGGGTGGTGGCAAACACTTGGATATTGGATTCGGTGGACAACTGAGGTTGTACTGCGTAATGCAGCCCATTTTCAAATTCATCTATGAGCAGAAAACCGCCCTTTGCTTGTAACATAGATAAAACCAGTTGTAGCGTGCGTGACATTCCACTGCCTAAACCGTTAATTCGTTGTGCTCAACTCAAGCAGTTAGTAATATAAAAGGAGAAAACCATGACAATAACTACAAGGATTGTTTATAATAAGGGATAAAAAAGCCGGGTATTTTGTGGTTCTAATCCTTTATTATATATAATCCTTGTAGTTCACGAACGCGGGCAATCCTTGTTGTTGACGAATTTGAAGTTTCTGGATGGAAACTTAATTCGTTTATTTCGTTAATTCGCTGTACTCAATTGGTTGTATTCAATCAGTTAGTACTCAACCAGATAAAAGGAGAAAACCATGACAATAACTACAAGGATTGTTTATAATAAGGGATAAAAAAGCCGGGGATTTTGTGGTTCTAATCCTTTATTATATATAATCCTTGTAGTTCACGAACGCGGGCAATCCTTGTTGTTGACGAATTTTATTTGAAGTTTCTGGATGGAAACTTAATTCGTTTATTTCGTTAATTCGTGGTACTCAACTCAAGCAGTTAGTAATATAAAAGGAGAAAACCATGACAATAACTACAAGGATTGTTTATAATAAGGGATAAAAAAGCCGGGAATTTTGTGGTTCTAATCCTTTATTATATATAATCCTTGTAGTTCACGAACGCGGGCAATCCTTGTTGTTGACGAATTTGAAGTTTCTGGATGGAGACTTAATTCGTTTATTTCGTTGGGTTTAGATGTAGTAACTGCGTTTGATAGCACTGGCAATGCTGGTTTGGTTAAGATTGTGGTAACGCTCACACAGACGGTTTCGGCGGAAAATGCCAACTGGGAAGTGTTTACTAATCGAAGTTCTGTTTCGACACTTCTTCTATCGGAGGATGGCAAAACGCTGTGGGTAGGTACACGCGGCGGACTTGAACAACGTGATGCAAGCACTGGGCAGTTAGTGCGGGTGTTTACGAATTTAGATGGCTTGCCAGACAACAAGATTAGTGCTCTTGAAATTGATAGTAATGGTGGCTTGTGGATTGGAACATCTGGTGGTGGCCTAGTACACTGTCAACTTTGTTTTGACGGGTAAAATAAAATACTTGGCTCAGGAGTCCAAACTTTAGTTTGGGCAGTTCCAAGATAAATCTTGGACTCCTTTTTCCCGTCAATAGAACATTGACAGAGTACTAGGTTACTTCAGCAAAAGCGGTGAAGAGACGGTTTATAATACCGAAAATTCTGATTTGCCAGATAACTCTGTTCATGCCGTTAAAATTGATAGTAATGGTGGCTTGTGGATTGGAACATCTGGTGGGCTAGCTTACCTCAGCAAAAGCGGTGAATGGACTATTTATACGACCGACAATTCGGGGTTGCTATTCAACAACAATGTTCTTGCCATCACGGTGGGCCTGATAAACTGCAACTTGCCAAAAACACGCAAATGGAGGCCAATGAATTTAAAGCCATTCTTGATGACTACCAAAATAGCACTGGCAATAAACTGGTTTTAGTCATTGAAGCCTGCCATTCTGGCTCCTTAGTCAAAGCACTCGCAGCTCCCAATCGCGCCATTATTAGCAGTGCCAAAGCTAATGAAAAGGCCTACTTTGTTGAAAAACGTGGTTTCAGCCACTTTTTTGCTGATAACTTATTGAGTGGCATGAATTTCTTGGAAGCCTTCAATCTGGCGGTTCCTAAACAAGAGAAATTGCTGGGAAAATCAGTTCAACGAATCTCTGGGGCCGCTAATAGCACAATCAACACGCGCCAAACACCGCAACTTGATGATAATGCCGATGGCATTTTCAGCACTGACGATGGGCAATGGTTGAAACAAGTCTACGTCAATGGCGACTTTAAAACAGGCGATGTCACTTTAGCGGTTGAAAGCCTTACCACCTCAACCGGTTTATCAGTGGCTCAAGCGGTTATCCTCAAAGCCAAGGCGAGTACGGCGGTTGGGCGAGTTGAACGAGTTTGGGCCGTCATTAGGCCTCCTAAAGTTAATCTGGTACTGGACAGCAATGGCACACCCATTTTAGCCTATCCCCGTTCTAACCTCTATCGCACCGAAGAAGAAAACGTCTGGCAAACCAGTTGGAACGATGCCGTCTATAATGGTGATTACGAAATCACTTTCTATGCCGAAGACAACGAGGGCAATATCGCCAGTAGCGATCAGTCAGTGATCATCAACGTCACTGGCGGTGCCGAGCCACCTTCACAAGCGACGGTGGCAATTGTGTTAGAAAAAGATCGCTACCGTCTCGGTGAACCCTTTAAAGTCGAGTTGATTGAAAACTTAGGCTGGGGCTATGATTTATATGCGGCGGTGGTGATGCCCGATGGCAACTTTTTTGCTCTTAAAAAGACTAACCAATTTACCGGCGTGAATGAAGCGAAACAATGGTTTGGGCAACGGGCTCAAAATAGTAACACTACCTTAGTGGACTTTACGTTGCCAGCGGATTTGGCAGCGGGGGAATATTGCTTTTATGGGATTTTGTCGCCTGAAAAGGAAAATGTGCTTGAAACGGTGCCGTTGTGGGTGATGGAACGGCGGTGTTTTGAAGTGGTGCCATTTTAACTGTGACGGATACTATCCCAACAAGGGATAGCATCCGTTGATATTTCACCGTGACGGATAGGGCGCATTCCCATTTTCACAGTTAAGTACAACTAATTACGGGCCTATAAACGAATTATAAATACAGTTATTATGTGTTTGTCAGTTATTGATAATCCCATCAAAAAGCGAACGGCTCGAATTTGAGAACCAAGCCATCAAGTATTATAAGAAATAACTAAGTATTTGAGGCCTTATTCGTTTATCTGCCCGTAATTCGTGGTACTCAAAACCGAGAAATTGACATCAACAATGACCCTGTTTTGGGGAATACTGACGGATACTATCCCAACAAGGGATAGCATCCGTTGAGATTTAACCGTGACGGATAGGGCGCATTCCCATTTTCACAGTTAAGTACAACTAATTACGGGCCGATAAACGAATTACAAATATAGTTATTAGGTATTTATCATTGATTGATAATCCCATCAAAAAGCGAACGGCTCGAATTTGATAGCCAAGCCATCAAGTATTATAATAAATAACTAAGAATTTGATGTCTTATTCGTTTATCCACGTAATTCGTTGTACTCAAGACCGATAAATTGACATCAACAATGACCATTTGGGGGGGAATACTGACGGATACTATCCCAACAAGGGATAGCATCCGTTGAGATTTCACCGTGACGGATACTATCCCAACAAGGGATAGCATCCGTTGAGATTTGTTGAGATTTCATCATAAAAATCCCTAAAATGAACTAAAACCTTCGATGTTTGCTAAACATCGAAAGTTAAACATTCAAATACATCAATAGCGTCGTTTCAAATTCACTTGCTCCATAATTCGTACAAGTAAACCTAGAACGAAGGGTTACCAGCCTTTCCTGAAAAACAATTAGGTACGTTAATAATTAGGCAATTGTGCCGAATAAATAATCAATAGCAATTCAGCATCATCAATCAGTTGGTAAACCGGCCTTTTTTGCGATAGGGTTAAGTTTATTCCCCTAATCCGTTGTACTAAGCTTTCCCGCACTACTTAAAAAAGTAAGTATAACCCACAATAACACCCAACGCATGGTATTTCGCCGAAGTTTCCCCCGGACTTGTGAAAAGAAAGTCCGTTTCGCTTTTCGCTGAAAGTGGATCAAGATTGACAGGGCGTAGCAAATGATCCTGATGACCAAAACTATATGTCAAACCAACTGCCAATTCTGACTCTTTGCTTTTACGTGTTATACCAATCGTGGTGTGATAAATATCCAAATTGTTGGAAATGTATGCCGTTTCTTCTTGATTGAGATTAAACGTGGAAAAATCGGTGCGGAAGCTTAAATAGCCTTTGTATTGATTATTAAAGGCCTGTTCAACAGCAATCGCGAAATTCACCACATCATCGGCAGCATCTTCTACTTTGAGATAGTTTTGGCTGTTCACCGCTATTTTGTCAGACGACCGACCAACCAACATTTCTTTGGGCTCAGGTGTCATCACCTGATAAAGCGCTTGTTCTGCAAACCATTCAATGGTACCAGCAACACGAGTTGTCGGAACGATCATATATTCCAAGCCAACGGCTATTGATAACGGCGTTTTATACTCCGCATCAAGATTTTCTTGTCTGTCGTCAGTAATCGTATTATAAGCAATCGTCGGA
>QNER01000719.1 GCA_003646175.1 Candidatus Parabeggiatoa sp. nov. 1 | reverse complement strand
CTCAGTGAACTCTGTGTTAAAAATTAGCAGATTTTTGGATTCTTGTTACGAGGTAATATCATGGCTTATGGAAATTTCAAATCTTATGAAGAAGTCGCACTTAAATTTCAGATTGAACTCATTGAACGAGCCTTTGTTGCAGAAAAAGACATCACTATTAAACCAGATTTATTTGATTTTGTTAAGAAAAATCTTGAATTACGGCGAAACTATGTCAGCGAAAATGCCATTTGTGAAATGATGATTGCGCCCATTTTAGGGATTATTTCACAACAGAATGATTTGCCGCTTTGGTCCCATGTTCGTTTTGATGTTTCACCAGAAGATGGATTAATAGGTATCCCCGATTTTATGATTGCACCGGCTTCGCCGATTGGCACAGTCCCGACTAATCCGATGATATGCGTGGCTGAAGTTAAGAAAGAAAATTTCAATGAAGGCTGGGCGCAAGTATTGGCAGAAATGATTGCTGCCCAACGTTTTAATGACGATGAAAATCGGGAAATTTTTGGCATTGTAACGACTGGCAGTATCTGGCAATTTGGAAAATTAACGCGAAAAGCGTTAACAATGGAAATTGTCACTTATTCAGCATTGGAAAATCAGCAAAAACTCTTTAATATTATTAATTGGATTTTTCATGTTGCTAAAAATCAGATTTAGCAAACGTAAGGTACGCTCATATTTTATTTTTACCATTCACATAAGTACCGATGCATAAATATTTCAGGTTTTTTCTTTATCATTTTGAAGCGTTGTGCCTCATAGAGTTTTTAAATGAAATGTGAAGCGATTATTTGCTATTCGCGATTTGAGATTATTTTATGGCCGTTAAATGAAATGTGAAGGCGATTGTTTGCTATTCGCGATTTGAGATTATAAGTTGTTTTAATTAGGGCATAAGATTTGCCGCACGATTGAACTTGGACGTTATTATTTTATTGGACATGCCGCTATGAAAAAATCCATTTTCAAGGAAAATAAAAAATACACCTTTAGTGACTATTTTGACATGAACCATCCAACTGAGGAAATCGTTGGTGAATTTGGTTATTCTTATTCTTTAGGTATTATTGAGTTACCTGAATCAACAACTTGCAATACTGACTCTATCAAGTCTTTGAAGAATAGTTACTATACCGTTCTTCCAAAAGAAACTGCCAAGAGACAATTTTTAATCGCCCCACTCTTGTTTGAAATAGCCAAAGAAACTGAGTCAAAGATAAGTGTCGAATATCCACTAGAAGTAGATAATAAACTCAGTGGCTATTTAGATTATTTGATACGTTCAAAACAACAGTTGGTTGTTATAGAAGCCAAAAAGGGGGATCTTGACAAAGGTTTTAATCAGTTAGCCGCTGAGCTAATCGCGTTGGATAAATATGAAGAGGAAGGAAGTCTTATGTTATATGGGGCTATTACTATTGGTGAGATGTGGAGATTTAGTACACTGGACAGAAAATCTAAGCATCTTCTAAAAGATATCCATAGTCATAGAATTCCTGAAGATGTGGAAAAGCTTTTTAGAATTTTAATGGGTATTACCGAACTCTCAACCTAACTTGTCGTTGTCGCTGACTACCTTTAGCTCTAGTGCAGAAAAGCGGAAATTCCCACCAAACTTCAGTACGGGAAGGCCAAGATTTTGGAGTCCAAACTTTAGTTTGGGAGAACCAAGATTTTGGTAGGAGTCCAAACTTTAGTTTGGGATAGCATCGATAAATATTTTTCTGGAATTCATGAAGTAGAATGTCAGAATGAAAAAAGTACCTCATCCTATCCAGTATCAAGGTAGTAAGCGCAAATTAGCTTCGCTGATATTGCGCTATATACCAAAAGAGATTAACCGTTAATTGAAAAGGCTAGAGACGTTAGTGAGTATCTGCAAGGTCGTATCACTAAAACTCGACAAGCACGTATCAATAAAAGTAAGGGATATAAAGCTTTTTCCACTTATGAAGAGTATATCGACAAGTATGATCTTTAATTATCATGAAGGGTATGCAACGGCTTTTTGAAAAAATAACATCGTTGCTAACGTAAAGCCGTTGTCTAAAATCCCAATTCGGCTAAAACCAACTCGCTGTGAAATTAGGTAGTCGGTTTTAGCTGACTTGAGCTGTTAGCCTTGAAACAAAGTAAAAATGAAAACTACAAGGATTGCTTATAAAAAAAGATTAAAAATTTGGTTCTTAACCAAGTCAAATCCCTTTTTATAAACAATCCGTGTAGCAAGCGTAGGGTACGTCCCACGCACCATTTTTGTGAGAGAAAAAGGAGGACTTATGACATCTGAACAAATCACCCTGTATTTAAAACAGGGCACCAGTGACAAAGTTTACAACGCTTCTATAGAAGACGCGGGCAACAACAGCTTTATTGTGAACTTTGCTTATGGGCGCAGGGGTTCTACGCTCACCACTGGGACTAAAACGAAAAAACCAGTAGATTACGCAGCTGCCAAGAAAGTCTATAACAAATTGGTGAAAGACAAAACCTCGAAAGGTTACACGCCTGGCGACGAAGGTACACAGTACGTAGACACAGATTCAAAGGACACGGGTGTCCACTGTCAATTATTAAACTTCATTGATGAGCCAAAAGTCGCTAAACTCATCAATGACGATAAATGGTGGGCGCAGGAAAAACATGATGGGAAGAGAATGCTTGTCCACAAACAGGCGGACACCATCATCGCGATTAACCGAAAAGGCCTGTCCGTCGGTGCGCCAGACACGATACTCAAGAGTGCTGGCAAAGTTGCCCAGACTTACTTGGTGGATGGTGAAGCGGTGGGGGAAAAACTGTTTGCTTTTGATCTATTGGAAATTGACAATACCGATGTCAAGCCAACGCCCTACAGTGAAAGGGTGTCACAGCTTGAGAGCTTGGGTTTGGAGAGTTCAATCGTCGTCGTTGAAACCGCCAAAACCACAGAGGATAAACAACAATTATATGATCGGTTAAAGGCTTCCAAAGCGGAGGGCGTTGTGTTCAAAAAACATTCGGCCTCCTATACAGCCGGCCGACCCAACAGCGGCGGAAATCAGGTGAAGTTCAAGTTCTATGCCACCGCCTCTGTCATTGTCGCCTCTCTCAATGAGAAGCGCAGTGTTGCGGTTGCCGTTATCGACGGTGACAATCAAGTTGGGGTGGGAAATGTCACAATCCCGCCAAATAAAAAAGTGCCCGCGGTAAATTCAATTATTGAGGTTCGCTATCTGTATGCCTATAAGGGCGGTAATCTTTACCAGCCCACTTATCTCGGTGTACGTGATGACATGAGTTTGGAAGATTGTCTTATCTCGCAGTTGAAATATAAAAAAGAGACTGAGTAAAACGGTTGGATAGGAAGGCTTGGTTTTTGTCAAAATAACTAAGTAGTGAACCATAAATTTTCAGGTATTTTAACAGAAGCAACCATAAATGGGGCAACCATAAAGGATTGCCCCTACAGGGATAATCGATATTGTAGGGGCAATCCCTTGTGGTTGCCCTTTGCGATAAAATACCGGTTTATTTGTGCTTCAGTACTTAACACTTGATGATCAAGTTTTTTAGTTCCCTTCTCCAACAAAGGCTACTCTATGCAAATAAGCATCTGATTATTTATCTATTTACCGAATTGACTAAATTCGCTGCCACAGACGGCGCACCAGTTTTCTTTTATGATGTTGATGGTTTGACACGTCATGCAGCAGCGGAAGATAAATTCATGCGAAAAGCCATATGGATGATAAATGCCTAATTTATAAAGTTTTTTAAAACGGATACTATCCCTAAGAAGGGATAGCATCAGTAAAATGGGTTAATAGAGAATGTCATTTCTCCGGCTGACAAAACCGCGCAGCCTCCAGCACAAACCAGATGTTCAGTGTGCCGATCGGCAAGACATAAAAAGCCATCCGTATTAATGATAAAGGTTGCAATCACTTCATCATGATGCTGCCTTTTTGGGTTTATCCATTTTATCCAATTTAAAATATCTTGCGGCCTTTGAATCGGTGTCCCACAATTGTCAGGAGAAATGAGTTCGCGCAAATCATCGGGGCCGACGTAGCGATATTGTTTCATCTTATGTTGCGTTATATGGGAAGTACAGCTTCTTTCCGGATTTTACGGATCTTTTTTAGGATGTGGCTCAACGTCAATAGAAATGCTAACTTTGTAAACCATAACTTCTGATTTCATTTTCACCCTTTTCAAGGGAATGAAGTATAACACTTGTCAAAAAGAATTTTTAACACGCCAGCTTCACGGTAAGCGTTCTGTAACGAATTTATACGGGAAGTACAACGGATTGACGGATTTTACAGATTTTTTTTTAGGATGTGGCTCAACGTCAATATAAATGCAAACTTTGTAAACCATAACTTCTGATTTCATTTTCACCCTTTTCAAGGGAATGAAGTATATGCATCAAAACCGTTCATACACACGGTTACGGTACATCCAATAATAAAGGCTGGCAAAAATGACAACCGTCGTCAGGCTAGTTGTGATAACCGTAGGAGCAAACAACTGCTACTTTATTTCTATCTAAATCTATGTATAATTACTCATATGAGTAGAATATATAGCATAGGTCAACTTGCAAAACGAGTTGGTAAATCAGTCTCAACGCTCAGAAGATGGGATACTTCTGGAGAATTTTTAGCTAAGAAACATAATTCTGGACATAGATATTATGATGAATCCGATGTTAAACAATTATTAGGAATTAAGCCGGAGGAAAAAAAAGTTATTGTCTATTGTCGTGTTGAGAGTACAAATCAAAAATACGATTTACAATCTCAAATTAAAGCAATGGAACAATTT
>QNER01000718.1 GCA_003646175.1 Candidatus Parabeggiatoa sp. nov. 1 | reverse complement strand
TTTTTACTTTCAATAAAAACAATGACTTACGACCCCACCCCTCGATAAAAATATGGCACGACGGGGCGTTTTTTAATAAAAATATAGCAAAATCAAAGAGTTCCTTAACTTAATGGCATTGACGCCGGGCGTAGAAGCCGTCCGACTAGACTTAAACGGCACCCTCACAGTCACAGGCGGCGCCAACGCTTTTACCTGCATCATCGACTACGCCTCCAAAATCGGCAACACCCCAACCGGCGGCCTCCAACTCAATGACATCCCCGATGCCAATGGCGACGGCGTAAACGACTTAGCCATCATCTACGGCAGCTTTGAAAAACAAATCATCTACCAAATACCGCCACTTCCATAACCGTAAGTAAAATAAATCCAAAATAAATCCGATTTTTTAAAAAGATTTATAACAAGTTGAGAGCACTAAAAATCCGATGTCTTAAAGACATCGGATTTTTTAAAAAGTGGATAAATGTGCGGTTTTAAAAAAATAGCTTTATAATCAGCTAGATAATAAGAACCTATTGATTTAAATAACTATTAATAATTACTTGAAAAATAAGTAGAAATAACGTGATAAAACCAGGAGGCTTAAAAAAAATCAATAAAAGCTTGCCTTTTCATTTTTTCCTGTCAAAATGCTCTCTCCCGCATGGGGTGACATCGTTTCGGAGTCATCTGGTTGTGTGGCAGACACTGCTGACGCTATAGTAATCGCTTAAAAAAGGCGTGCTTGCGTTCACACTCTTAAGCCAAAATATTCTTGTAAAGCCTATTTCTAGGGTTTGTCTGGAAAGAAAAAAGCACGAGGGATTTTTTTCTAGAAAGTCAATTTATATCTAGGCTTTATCAAAGTAGTCAGAGGAAAAGTTATATCTGGCAAACCTTCAATGACTTGATGAAAGACTTCAACTTGGCTTTCGCCACGTATTGTTACCAACACAACTTGGATTAGGGTTTTTGAAAATGTGCAGCGTGCGAAGTAAGTCAGTGATGGGGATATTTGCCGATTAATGAATAAGAGGGATCAAAATGAGAGGATTTTTTACAGGTGGATTGATTGGGCTAACTATAGTACACATTTTATTCTTTAACACCTTAGATAAAATAACGTGGGAAATTTTTTTGAACGGAATACAAAATGGCGCAACTGGAACGATTTAAAAACTTCAATTACATTTTGGAAGACTGTAGCCGGATTTATAGTTGGCGGCATTGTAGGTTCAGCGGTGGAATATACTATTACAAACAAAAAATAAAGGGTAAAATCCTCTCAAAAATAGAGGACTGACCGTGTTTTTGGTACATTACCCACTATTCAAATATAACCAATCGCCTAACTTGTCGCTAGAGTTGACGTGAAAAAACCGCGCAACTCAGCTTTGATGTTATACACAGAAGGGCATGAGATGAGAAAAGCAAGCGTAGGGTGCGTTCCACGCATCATTCATTGAACATGCACCATTAATGATTTTAAATGGTGTCAATGATGGTGTGTGTCGGAAACGGTAGTAAAAAACTCTGTCAAATTATCGTCGTGTTCGTGTTGCTGGAAGTCGTTATTTTTTACGGTCAATATGGTATATAGAAAATGTATTAACGTGAGTTCGACTTTAAATATCAGTGAGTTATATAATTAGTAATTATATAAAATAGTTAGTTATAATTACTTGATTATCAATCAGTTTAAAAAAAACAAGCTTTACTGGCTCATTTCACTCTATGGCCCACAATTTTCCGGTTATTAACGTATTAATGTTAAGGGTTTAATACCCAAAAAACTTTGTTTAATCAATTAATTTCAACGACTTGATTAATATAAAATTTATATAACTTATTGAAAAGTCGAACTCACGTTATTAACTTAACACACTTGGCATTTCGGTAAGCGAGCGTCGGGTGGGCATTCGCTACGCGGAAACCCACTTTTTTAAAATGAATGGTGGGTTTCGTTCCTCTATCCACCCTACGTTAGCGATTCGATGACCAATCATAGCATTAGGAACGTTCCCATTCTTGAAAAAATATACAAATGATAACCTACATTAAAATCAACGGTTTCAAATCTTTCCACCATTTTGAAATGGAATTTACGCCTTTTACAGTTGTAGCGGGGGCAAATGCTTCCGGCAAAAGTAATTTGTTTGATGCCTTGAAACTGTTAGGACGTTTAGCAGAAACCGATAATCTTAAAAAAGCTTTTAAAGAACAGCGCGGCGAGTTTATAGAACTCTTTACCCAGTATGGTGAAAATCACTATGCGACTGAGATAGAGTTTGCCGTAGAGATGTTCGTCAATAGAAACGTCAAAGATTCTTGGGGCAACGAAGCCAAGCTCAAATATACCAGATTACGTTATGAACTGAAAATAAAACGTTTTACCAATTCTTTAGGCCTAGAGGAGTTAGCCGTTACTTATGAACATTTAGAAAATTTAAAACCTTTTAAAGACAAATGGGTTAGCCTTTTGCATGAGGATATACTTGAAAATTGGCGACCATCAGTAAACAGAGTCAGGACTATTCCCTATATCAAAACTGAAACAGAAAATAACATACCGACGGTACAGGTTCCTCAAGATGGCATGGGTAGTAACAAAAGACGTTTTCCACTTAATAACGCCACTAGAACCGTTTTAAGCAGTTTTGATACGGTCGATTTTCCGCACATTCTTGCGGCTAAAGAAGAAATGCGTCGTTGGAAATTTTTACAGCTTAATCCCGAAGACTTACGACAACCTACGCCTAAAAATACAGGGGATGATGTCATTTCGGCAAGCGGTAAAAATTTAGCAGCCGTTCTACATCGCATCAAACTTCAAGACATATATACTTTGAGAGAAATTTCCCGGGAATTTCAAACCTTCTTGCCCAATTTTGTCGACGTGGATGTGATAGATGATCCTGAAAGCAAACAATATCTTATCAAACTCAAAGACAAAGATAAAAAAGAATATACCTCAAGGGTACTTTCAGAAGGGACTTTGCGAATTTTGGCATTGTGTATTTTAGAATATGATAGTAAGCATACTGGCTTGTTGTGTTTTGAAGAACCTGAAAATGGTATACACCCTTTTCGTATTGAGACAATGGCAAAATTACTCAAATCTTTAAGTGTCGATTTTGCCGAAATTGAAATGCCTTTGCGTCAGGTGATAGTTAATACTCATTCATCGGTATTAGTCGGTCATATTAATCGTTGGGAACCTGATTTAAACGTAAGTATTTGGTATGCTGAAATGAGGAATAGAATAACAGACATTCAGAATAACCGTGTCAAATTAAGTGTTACAAGCATTTTGCCGGTGATTAACGAAAAAATGCCATTAACGCTTAGTTTTTCTGACCAAGAAAAAAAGCTAACCTTGTCAAAGGTGAAAAGATACTTAGAAACAGCATCTAATTAAGTAAGCATAATTATGGTGGCACAAATATTTGCCGGATTATTCACCGAAGGTAATACTGATATTCGTTTTTTACACAGTATCGTTCAAAATACCTTAGAAGCGGTTGCCTTTGAGGATTGTTCCGGGCAGTTTGATATTGAATTGAGTCCGATAAAAATTAATAAAACCGGCTTAGGTTTTATAGAACAGGTTTTAGAAGCATCGAAAAAAGGTCAAGAAGATTTTGCTATGATGATCCTTTGTGTACAAGCAGATGCAGATAGAAAAACACTCAAAGAGACTTACCTACATAAAATTAATCCTTGTCAAGTAGAATTATAAAAACAACCTGAAAATGAGTACTGTAAAATATTAGCTGCCGTAGTACCTATTCAAGAAACTGAAGCGTGGATGTTAGCAGATAAAGAACTACTAAAAGAAGAAATTGGAACAAACAAAACCGATAGCGAATTAAAAATTAGTAGGAGTCCAGAAACCATTGCTAACCCAAAAGAAGTCATAGAAAAAGCGATTAAAATCGCCAGAACAAATTTAACGAGAAAAAGACGGAAAGACTTAACCATTGCGGACTTATATTCAGCCATCGGGCAAAAAATAGATTTAGAGAAATTGGAAAGTTTCTCTTCTTATCAATATTTTAAAGGGAATGTGAGAGAAGTTTTTAGAAAGCTCAATTTACGACATGACTGACGCAGAGTGTTGCGGAAGTCGTCATTCCCAAATGGAATTTGGGAACGATAAACCGTTAAAGTAGCAAGCGTAGAGTGGGTATACTGGGCACCGTTATCCTTAAGTTTTTTGTCATGTCTGTTGATCGAGAAATATTGAGTAATTTCAAAAAGATTCCTCACATCCTTAAGGAATGACAAAAGCGCAATTTGTGCCGGTGCGAAGTATAGAACTACCCTTCGGTGTGCTTTGCTAAACCCACCATTCCTCCTAATCGGCTCATTTATGGTGAATTAAACGAATCTATCGGGCTTTGAGTGTAACCAAATTCCACCCAACATGAACTCACAGCACTTGAGAAGGATCGTTATGAACGAACGCCAAACATAAAGCGCATTCTACGATTCTGACGGGAAACCGACGCGCTTTTAACCAAAGATTATCAAGGCTGTCGTCAGTAATTGTTACTGGCTTCGCCCTGTTCGATTTCGTAGTACACAAATAAGTGGTTTCCAAATCAAGGATTTAACCACGAACTGATACCACCACTTTCATCAGATTTCAGCCTTTATCCTTCGCCTCAGGGCTTTTTTCACATTGTCACAAAAGGTAAACAATGAAAATCAGAAAAATCAACCTCAAAAATTACAAACTCTTTGATAACTTAGAACTAGATTTTACCGACGAAAACGGTCAGACATTAGATACCATTGTCTTGGCGGGTGTCAATGGCAGTGGGAAAACCT
>QNER01000717.1 GCA_003646175.1 Candidatus Parabeggiatoa sp. nov. 1 | reverse complement strand
TTAAAGGAGAACAGCGATGAGGGAAGCCAGCCAAAAATTGCCCAAACAAACACGTCGCCCTCCTTTTGAGGGGGACATAGAAGAAATACCCCGCGCCCGTTTTGATGGGGGCACCATTGTTATCGATAATGTGGCGCAGAGTGTTGAAACACCAATGCCATTTCGCTGGCTTCAGGGCAAGTGGCGCTGCCGTGCGGTTGATTATCGACTGGTGCGTCCTTGGCTTTATGAACACAGTATTCGCAATAATATCCCGCGCTAGCAACACCTCTCTGTCCATCTTCAAGAAGATTGGGAGCCTCATTCTTACCAAACCGAAGCACTTAACGCTTGGATTGCAGCCGATCGTTGGGGGAGCGTTGTCCTACCGACGGGTGCCGGCAAAACGGTTTTGGCCTTACACGCTCTCGTCCAAACCGGGGTTAGCACCCTTGTTGTAGTGCCAACGATTGATTTACTTCATCAATGGTATGCCCGGCTGGTAAATGCTTTGGGGACTCGGATTGGAACTTGGTATAGTTCAGAAAAAGAAATCCAGCCTATCACTGTAACGACTTACCCAAGCGCATGGTCACATGCAGAAACTTTGGGTAATTTATTTAAGTTATTGATTTTCGATGAAATTCATCATTTACCAGCCCCTTCATGGCATGAAATTGCGCTGATGTGTGCGGCCCCATACCGCCTTGGTTTAACTGCCACCTATCCCCATCAAGACAATTTCCGTTCTCCGTATGCCAAATCAAAGGCTTCCACTAATGATCAACTCAAACTTTTTGATGCCATTAATCCTAATGATCCGCAGGCGTTATTAAATGAATTAGTCGGCCCGGTTCTTTATCGTAAACATATTGACGAGCTGACGGGGGAACAGTTAGCAGAATATCGCACTCAGCGCATCCGAGTTGATTTATATGAACACGAAAAAAATGCTTATGATGCTGCCTACGCCACTTTCAATGGCTACAAACGTGCGTCGCGTTTGCAGGAAACGCATGGCTCGGCGTGGTGGCATGAATTTACCCGCCGCAGCGCCTTTGATGCTGAGGCGCGTCGTGCCAAAGTCGCAGAATTAAAATGGAAAACAATTATCCATCAAGCCCAAGGCAAACTTGATGTACTCGATCAATTATTGCGTACACATCGCCATCAACCCATGTTGATTTTCACCGCACACAATCGTTTTGCCTATCGCATCGCCCGCCAACATCTGATCCCTGTTATTACGCATCAAACCAAAGCTGCTGAACGTAAAGCGATTTTAGACGGTTTTCGCAGTGACACTTATCGGGTGATTGTGACGACTAAAGTCTTAAATGAAGGGATTGATGTGCCGACAGCGAAAGTGGCGGTGATTTTGGGGGGCAGTGCCAGTGATAGAGAATATGTGCAACGATTAGGGCGGGTATTACGCAAACAGGGCAACGCAGAGGCGATTTTGTATGAAGTCATTGTCCGCAACACGGCAGATGAACAAATTGCAAAGCGGCGGCAGCCAAAAAATAAAATCAATGACTTTCAATGATTTGCGTGTCAAGCGTACCTTGTAGCAACGCTCGTGCAAGGTGCGCCTTGCACTCCTATAGATGTTCAGAAAAATATATTAGGGTAAAACCTTCGAGGTTTGGCAAACTTTAAAAGTTTGACATAGGGCAAAACCTTCAAGGTTTCCAAAACCTTGAAGGTTTATAACCTCGTTTATAACCTCAGCCCTGAAAGGGCGCTTTATTAAAGCCCAGGGCAGCGCCCTGGGTGAGAAGGGGCAGAAAGGGCTTTCACTTCATAAACACCTGCACCTGGGCGTTGCCCCAGGCTATAATAATTCGCACACTTCGGTGCTGAGTAGTTACAATTTTTTAATGAGTGAAAATTTTGAATCTCGAAACGTGAGAGTTCAAAATCAAGGCTATCTTTTATGTCGCAACACTTTGTAAGATTGATGAACGAATAAATTTTAAAAAAACAAAAATTCCTTGTGTTTGCTCTTTATGACGGCTAAGTTAGGTTCTCGCCTTTAGTTCCTAGCTGGGGTGTTAAATTTGAATCAATTTTGCGGTTTATTTTTCACCCTATTTTTATTCCATTGTAAATCTCACCGTAACTCGATATTTGAAATCATATTTTTTGGAAAAATCTGATTTCTCAACTGAAGAAAAAATGATTTTGATCAGAAATCCGATTTTGGGGAAAATCTGATTCTAATCTTAAGCAGGACAAATTATTGAAATTGTTCTTTCCAAAATAAATGTAACTTATTGATAATAAATCATGTTGTCTTGGTTTTTCCATGAAAATGCGCCGGCACGGTAACTTTTGCATTTTGTTCACAAACCGAGCCTTTTTTGAACGAGTCATCTTACCGTATGCTAACTTTTTGGCTGTGCTTGTTTGAGCAGATTAAATCAATAGGTTATATAAATTTTGGTTTTGTACAGGACAAAAATGTGCTCAAGTCGTGATGCTATCGCTTTGTTTCTGCGATAGTATCACTCAAAAACAGCAATCATAAGATTTGGTGAATACGCACGGTTCTGTCCACCCAACATTTCTTCATCGCACCCGACATTTTTTACAAAGCTAAGTGATACTATCGCCAAAATAAGCGATAGCATCACAACGTGAACACTTTACAAAGCTAAGTGATACTATCGCTAAAATAAGCGATAGCATCACAACGTGAACACTTTACAAAGCTAAGTGATACTATCGCCAAAATAAGTGATAGCATCACAACGTGAACACTTTTTTATCCTGTACAAAGCTAAGTGATACTATCGCCAAAATAAGCGATAGCATCACAACGTGAACACTTTTTTATCCTGTACAAAGCTAAGTGATACTATCGCCAAAATAAGCGATAGCATCACAACGTGAACACTTTACAAAGCTAAGTGATACTATCGCCAAAATAAGCGATAGCATCACAACGTGAACAAATTATTGAAGTTTTATGTAGGTAGCTAATCATTGGATTACTTTTTTAGCGATAATCGAAAACTAAATTAAGATGTTAAAATCTGAATTGATTATCCCCCGCCTAAAAAAACGCCGCAACGATATAGTGCCGCTTGCCCTGCCAGCCGATTATCATTATCTACAAATTGCTAATGAGTTAATCCAATTAGTCAAAGCACATGTTGGACGCTGCCGGGGAGAATTAGCGGATGCACTCCGTGCTTATGAAGGCGATAGTTTGGATTATCGCATTATTCGTGGCTTGGCTAATGTGTTGGAAAGTCGTTGCGTTTTTGGGAATGATCCGCCCATAAATCCGGTAGAATTGCGGACAGCGTTGTTTAATCAGGGGCCTGTTACCATCAAAAACGATTTGTTGACAATCACGACGCGGCAACAAGCGGTGGCCGAAACTGCCACCAAGTTTGGGCTGTCTGCCGAACAAATTGAGTACGCTTTATTTGCTGACTTGATGGAGGAAAGAATTTTGCTGGGTACCGGTGAAATATTGATACCGGTGGATTTAATTGCCCGTTATAATTTAGAAGTTGCGCGTGGTTTATTGTATTGGGCGCGGGAAGTCGATATTATTGTGCGCGATGGTTATAAAGACTTATTTAAATATATTAAGCTTTTTAAGCTAATGCACACCGTTTATCCAATCCCGCAACAGGGGTATAACATTATTTTACATGGGCCTATTTCACCATTTGTCAAGTCAACAATTCGTTATGGCCTACAATTTGCAAAGTTTTTTCCGGCCCTGTTATTGTGCAAAACGTGGCGCATGGATGCTGAGGTGCAGCCCTCCGATTCCCCCCGCCCGTTGCATTATACTTTAGATGATCGCACCCCGTTACGTAGCCACTTTAAACAATCAAATCTTTTTGATAGTAAACTGGAGGCCGATTTTGCCGATGAATTTGAGACAAAATATGGGGGCGCAAAACGAAAATGGGAATTGGCGCGTGAAGATGAATTGATTGTTGTCGGTGACACGGTGATGATTCCAGATTTTTCCTTGACGCACCGCAAAGATGGACGACGTGCTTTGATTGAAATTATTGGTTTTTGGCATCCGAAATATTTACAACGTAAATTGCAAAAAGTCCATCAAGCTGGGCGCAGTGATCTTATATTATTAGTTTATGAAAGTGCCAATGTGGCGGAGGGCGTGTTTGAAAAAGTTTCGGCGGGTGAAGTCCTTACTTTTACTAAGAAACCCGTTTTGAAGGATGTGTTGGCAGCGGTGGAAAGGTGCGCTGTGAAAAATGAATAGTACAACGGATTGGCGGTATAAACGGATAATTATTTTGGTCAAAAACCTCAGAGGTTTGCCAAACCTCTGAGGTTTCTGGCTCAAGGTTTTTTCTGGAATACTATAGATGTTCAGATAAATATTTTCACAAGTCATTGACGGATACTATCCCGGAAAGGGATAGCATCCGTTTCGTTACGTTATTTTTCTGAAAAACTATATACATTGAATTATTCGGCAATGAAGCTAATCCGTTGTACTTATACATAGTTACCTATTACCTATTACCCATTATCAATGATCCAATATGAAAATCAAATGGTTTTTAATACTGGCACCGGCTCTGTTGAGCTTGGGGCTTATCCAGTCCTATTTCTGGGTGCCTACTTACGAAACCCAAACCAAAGGCAATCCTGAGCGAGCATGGAAGTTTATAGAGGCTTCTATTGGCGATGCCAAAATGTTAAACCCGATTCTTAATGCGGATAGTGCGAGCAGTCAGATTGTGGGTTTTGTCTTTGAAGGGTTGCTCGATCTTGATGAGAATCTCAAGCTACGTGGTCGTCTCGCTACCGACTGGACTATCACTGAAACGGCCTACTTGATCGTGAATTCTGA
>QNER01000716.1 GCA_003646175.1 Candidatus Parabeggiatoa sp. nov. 1 | reverse complement strand
TCAATAAAAATGAATGGTGGGCAAGCGGGCAACACTATTTTGGGTCTTTTTAAAATCTTGGGTGCCCGCTTACCCACCCTACAAACCTGGCGTTATTTACCGTTTATTATTTCTTTGATTGGCCATATTACGATCCGCTGCACTTTGCGATCTGGCTGCAAATCCGTCTTTGGCGACTTTGCCAGCATTCGCTTTTGCTTCCGCACTTTGAATACGCGCCGCATCGGTTTGAGTCATTGGTGTTTTAGGTGAGTTTGACATGATTGTCTCCTATTAAAGTTAAGGTATTACAAAAAATTATCCCTGATAGGGGGGCTGTGATAAAAACCTGTCAGGTTTGGTGGTTCATCGGTATTTTTATAAAAAACTATAAATGTTCTTAAATTTGCCAATCTAACGGTGCTTGTAAGTACCAATAGGCACGCGGATTGGTACGACGCAATGGTTGAGCAAAATCGCTTTGCTCTGGAAAAGTGATTTCGTAATCAGGGAAAGACTCTGCAACCTTGTTTTGCATGATTTCAAAATCGCCCTTCAGTACATAGCGATTGGTATTCCGTTCCAGTAACCAATGTGCCCAGTGACTTGCGTCTTGTTCGGTAGCCGGGGCAATCGGTACATTGTCGATAATCGTATTATCGAATCTATCCAAATCGGTTAAATAGGGTTTTGAAATCGGATAATCTTTGTGAAAACTAGATCGCTCTTGATCGGTTTTAAGCTCAGGATAAGCAACATCCAGCACCTCTTGTTGTGTTTGTTGTTGGATACGCCAGCGTTCTAGCCAACCTTGCTGTTCCAATATTTGGGGCCAAGCAAGCTCAAAAGTCATTGTGTGTTGCTCTTGATAATCGCATTTTTTCCCAACAACTGTGCCGGTAAAGCGCAAGTCGCTGCTATCATCGAATTGCGGAATACTTAACGTAGCGGTTATGCTCGCCTCAGAAGTGACAACTTCTCCTTTTTCCTCTAGTTCATTAAAACGATAATCCGCGTTTCTGTCAGCGAGTGGCGTAATGCTCTGCCCTTGCAGTCTGTCAAATAACCAGTCAGGAAGACTGTGCATATTTTCACGTCTTTCCTCTAATTCCTTTTTTTTATCTCTCCCAGTTTCAGAAAATGCAGAAGGTTCATCAAAAGGTTTAATATTGATCAAAGCACTAGGCCACAACGGATCATCAGTTACCCAGATTTCCCAAGTTCCTCGTTCTGGAATAAAGATTTTCTCTTCTTCCAATGCGGTTTGTCCCATTTCCGTCAGAATGTAGTTTTTTTTGCCATGAAACTCTTCTTCTACGAATAACTTGTGTGTGACACAAATCTGTATTAACCGTTTGCCTACTGTTTTGGGTCGGCCATCCAATAGAACGTCTGACACCATTTTTTCAAATACATATCCTCGTTCTTTAGCCAGTAATAAAACGGCATATAATTCATCCCGCTTTTGGGCACGCGCCACTTCAGCTATGATGCGGTAACGTTGAATCTTCAAAGGGCGTTCTAAAACCAGTTTTATCATGATTGACTCCAAGTATGGTTGACTGGCACAGTCTCTAACAGTGCCTGAAGTTCAGTATAACGATCATTCGATAGGCGGTTATGGTTGCCAACCAAAACCAGTTGATAACGCGCCCTTGTGACAGCGACATTTAAACGATTCGGGCTACCTAAAAACACCGTTGCATGGTTTTTGACAAAAGATAAAAACACTAAATCTGCTTCGTGTCCTTGAAAGCGATCTACGGTACAAACTTCCAAATGCACATCATGTTTTTGCTTATTGCCGCCTAAATAAAAATTGCGAGAAGCGCGGTGTTGACCACTCAATTGACGGCAAGCGTCACGTAATAATTTTTCCTGTCCTCGGTAAAAACTCAACACGGCTACCGTCCAGACTTGGTTTTTTGGATGTGGATTCTGTTTTGCCCATTTATGAAAGGCTTGGATTTCTTTTTGAATTTCCGCGACTTCTCGGCTATTGCGATTGCCTTGCTCTCCTTTTTTCGGCCACACGTCCAACCAAACGGCTCGATGAGCATAACGCTCATAGGCCCACTCGCGCTGTCTTGTCATATCTGGTGGGTCTTGTAATGCCTTATCTTGGTAAATATATGTACGCGAGAATTGAGAGATTTCTGGATGCATACGGTGCTGGTATTCCAATAAGACATGACGTTGTTTAAGCGCTTCCTCTGGTAAACCATCGCTTAAAGCCGTACCTGTTTTCTGTCTTTTGCTGCGTTCAAAACCATTTTGCAAAGATTCCAGTACGGAAGGCAAAGCGATTCGACGAACCCGTTCAATGTCCATTTGCACCCGTTCAGGCTTTTCAACGACTTGTGCAGCTGGTAACAGATCATTGATTTGATCTTGTAAACGCTCCCCTTGCTTGCCTTGGCTTTGACGCTGTTCATAAAAGCGTGCTTGTCGCCAAGCGATTTCATTGGCCCAGTTTTTGTCTTCAGCGGGTTGTTTTTTAGATTGCCAAGCAGCCACACGTCGTTTGAGTAAATGTAGGTTTTCTGTGTTACCGCGTAACCTTGTGATGTCCAAAGGCAGTGCGGCTTCACAAGTCGCGAGGTTATTGGGCGTATCGGCAACGATAGAGGCACAAGCAAGAGATATAGAATCGCTTTGAGCATTGGCAAACAAGACTTTATCTTGATGTGCTTCCGCTTGTCGCTGGTATTTTTCCAAAAGACTCGCTTCATCAGTAGCCACCAGTACTGCTGTGCTATTTCGGTATTGCATTGCTTGAAAAACATCCCAACACACTTCGCGTGATACTGAATCAGGCAGACACACTTTGACATTTTCCGCCATCGCTTCATCATCTACATAAGGCGATAACTGGCGCGGATCACCAATCAATATCCAACGTTTTGCCAGCAGGGCCGGTACCAGAAATTCTTGAAACTGGGTTTTACTGGCCTCATCAATGATCAACATATCAAATAGGGGATTAGCCATATTCCGAGTTTTTATCTGAGGATGTTGTAAAATACCAATGGTTGTGCCACAAACTACATTAGCACAGTCCAATATCATATTGGTCAATGTTTCGTTTTCACCTTGAATCGCTTGTAATAAATGTTTCTGTGCATCGCTCGGTGGATTTTGTTGGCTAAGAAAATTCACCAACCTGTTTTTTTCAGTGCTACGAAATGCTTCAAACTGATAGGGTTTGACACTGTCTGACAAATTATTTTTATCACCAATCCGCACAGGAATCACTTGCTCACGATATTCATTGTCTTTAGCCATCAAGCGTTCAATCACATTATCCACCGCAACATGGGTAGAGGCACATAATAAAACTCGTTTATCTTGTGCTATCAATTGTAAAATCAGTTCACAAATGGCAGTGGTTTTGCCCGAACCGGGCGGCCCTTCGAGAAAGGCAAAATCCGGCGTATTTAACGCGATGTGAACAAAATCACGTTGTTTATCAGTACCAGGCCGACTCGAATCGGTGAGCAATTTCCAAGAAAGTTGAGCATTATCCTCGTCCCAATTATTTTGTCTCCACCAGTCATCAATATGAGTTATCGGTATATTTGGCCATTGAGCATGATCCGTACTTTCCATCAGCCTTAACAAAGGACGATGTTCTGGCCATGGCGAATCTTGCAAACTGCGAATGGCTTCCAATTGCTTTTGCAACTGATACGTGTTGGGTTTAAGCAACAACAGGGGTTTAGAGGGCTGTTTTTCTAATAATAATAGGTTCGCTTCAATATCACGATCCAAGATGGAAAGTGCCTCATTTTGAGAAAAAGTCCAGCGTTTTGATTTTTCGGTTCCTTTCTTCTCCAAAGCTTCAGCCTGATAAACGCTCTTGGTATTCTCATCTAAGAATGCTTGGAAAGTGGTGTCTGGCTCCTCTGAACGATCTTCAGCTTCTGTGAGTTCTACCCAACAGCCTTCTGTATCCAATAGCAACAAGGGATAATGAGGTTTTTGCGCTAAACACAAGCGATTTTCTTTTGGACGGCGATCTAATATTTGGAGTTTTTCCTCTTGTAGACTGATTTCTTGTGTCGAGTTAGCTTGTCGAACAGATTTCATTTCTGAATTAAAAAAGGCTTGCTCACAAGCTTTTGGATCTTCGCTCCCTTCGATAGCCGTCAATTTAATCCAAAACCCTTTGTCTCCCTGATGATTTCCAGATTTTTTCCAACGTACTACATATTTAGGAGAACTCGGTTTCCAAGCCAACCGTAATACGGCATCATCACTTTCCAGATATCGCTTAGTACGATCCAAATAGCTATAAAAATCTTTCAATCCATCCACCGTCTTAAGCATGAGAATGTCGGGGCGATGAATATCTTCTTCTACGTTTTGATAGTGCAAAAGTGCCATGTCAGTGTTTCCTTGTAAAATGCCAATATTGAATACATATTTCATGCCAATAATAAAATTCATATAAATCAATGAGTTAAATTTTTAATTGACTGAATATAGGAATAAAAATTCATTAAGCAGAAAATTTTTTCCATTCGCTGTATAAATGGAATGGTAGGCGGCTAGCAAATCGAAAAAGAGTGGTTTTTGAGTTCAGGGTGATAGTGATCCCAGCCTACAAATCTGGGGGCAAAAAAAAAGGGGCAAAAAAATTCGCCACTTTTGATGTTTTGTTAAGGGAAAGGAGAGATTTAAGAATGGGAATGGTAAAATTTTACTGTTGATTTTCAAGTTTGCCCAGCTTGGAGTGCAAACTTTAGTTTGCTTAGTTTGGAGTGCAAACTTTAGTTTGCTTGGAGTGCAAACTTTAGTTTGCTTGGAGTGCAAACTTTAGTTTGCTTGGAGTGCAAACTTTAGTTTGCTTG
>QNER01000715.1 GCA_003646175.1 Candidatus Parabeggiatoa sp. nov. 1 | reverse complement strand
TTTCACGATTACTCGACTTTACCAGTTTTTAGTCTGACAATTAATAACTTCAATGCGATTGTATATGAAGAGATTAAAACCTATAACTACAAGGATTGTATATAATAAAGGATTGAACCGTGAGCTATCCGGTTTAACTCCGCATCGTTTATGTTGTTGAACTTTCCCAAACAGACACTTGTCGTTATACTCGACTCACAAGTTTTTTGTAAGCCGTTGATTTAAAAATAAATATTATTTAAATATTATTTTTGTGTCTAAAAACGTATTTTCTTAAAAATGAATGAATTACATATATAAACCTTCAAAAATTGATCGCCGCAAAGCCAAATAACATCAAAAACTTGTGAGTCGAGTTATAGGTTTTTTAAATCCTTTTTTATATACAATCCTTGTAGTTATAGGTTTTTTAAATCTAAAAATCTCTTAATCCCACCCATAAATCTAAACGAAATAACTTTCAAATTGGCGAAGGTATTACATTAAATAAGCATTTTCCATTCACCATTCATCATTCACCATTCACCATTATATAAGTCCATAGTAATTTATAGAACGCTTTAACATCCGCGTTGTCAGGCAATCCTGCCACTTGCCCATCACCAAGTTCAACAATTAGCCAGCCTTTGTCTTGAGATTTAGCAATATCCATTGTAAAAAAATGACTCTTTACTTTTTGAGCGATTTCTTGAAATGTTTTTAGTGGCGGCACAAGAGAAGGGTATTTTCCTTCATCCCAGTACGGATAAATTGCAATCATTTTTTGATTCAAGAAAAAAATTCTATATTCCAAACTTAAAGGCATTTGACTTTCAGGATGAATGCCTATTGGTTCAAACGCGACATATTCACGAAAAACCAATCCACCTTCAGTTTTCCCCCCTTGTAATTCAAAAAAACGTTGCACCACTTTTGAAACGGCTATTTTGTTAGCAGCCGAAGGAATAAAACACGCTTCATGCCAATAATGCTTTTGGGATTTTACGTAATCTTTGAGAATAACGGGACGAGTACCAAATGGCTCAAGCTGCTTCATAATCGCTTTGATAGAAAAATCATCCCCATTTTTTATCCAAACTGTTTTGGGGGTTAATTCCTGAATAATAGGATAGTTTTCTGGTAAATGGTGGCAGTGTTGATATTGTGCTGGTGTGTTAATGAGTTTTACACCATAGTTTTCAAAGGCATGATATAGGGCTGCGTATTTTTCTGGTGTCATCATCCAACCGCGATAAATAGCCGGGTGGAGGTATTCCGTTTTTGGGATTCGCTTTAATGCGCCGCTGAGATCATTGTCGTCAACTAGCGCTTCATAGCTGATAATAGAATAAGGTAATGAAAAAGCCACGGCGGCTTGTGCTTCACGGGCATAATCGCCATCGACGCTTTTTGAATTGAGTGGTGAGGCGCAAAAGATAATTTCCAACAATTTAGTCCCTGAGAAAATGATTTTATATGCCAATATTATTAGAGTTTATACTGAGTTAACGTAATCCATTGATTGTGTGAAGTTATAAATTGACACAAATCATAAAATCAAGCACTTAATATTAGAACTATATAATGAGGCTCTTGCAAAACTCTTAAATTTTCCCCAAGTTTTAACCTGGGGTTTTGCAAGAAGCTCTTAATATCTTTATAATTTTTTGTGAATAACGAATAGCGAATAAATCAAAACAGATTAACTTGACAAATTTTTGCGCGCAAAAACTTTTGCTTCAAACACATTTCAATCATCACGCAGCGCCGTTTTTTCGTACAAGGTTCGCCTTGTACTCCTGATAATATAAAAAAAAGTCGGTGAAAAACGTATTTATTAATTACCATAAGACTCATCATGGTTAATGTATTAAAAAGTGCAGGTTCTAACGTTTTTTTGTTGATAACAAATCAAATGTAGGCGGGCAAAGTCTTTGCCCACCATTAATTACTATGTATTATAAAACTCATATATTCTGTAATAGTGAATAACGAATGGCTTGAATCCGTATAAACCTTCAAGGTTTTTTCAACGCTTTACGGTTTTGCCATAATTCAGAGCAAAACGAGAACATTATGTATATTTCAGTAAGTTATAAGTGAAGTGCTAAATGCTGTTGTAAAATGTCAAAAAAAGTTTTATCCAAGCTATAAAACATAATCGTTTTTTATTCGCTATTCGCCTTATGCGGACGAATGTCTTGTAAAACCATCACTTATTATTTTATATGCCCATCTGCTGGACTATATCCGCTTTTTAGAAACGATTTTTTTTTAAATGAAATGCAAAAAAACCGATATTCCTTTGATAAAACAAATAAGGGGTTAGCGTATAGTAATTAATTGTTTAATAAATGTTCACAAAAGTTAACCATATTAAACTGGTATTATAAAGAATAATTTATAACTAACGAAATTAACAAATGACAAACTTTCACTTTTAGAATAATTTATAATAATAAAACCTTCATTATTCTTTTAACAGTTTAGGGATGTAAAAAAATAGCTTTGAAATAAATAAATTAATAACCCAAGTTGCTCCATAATGGGTAATCGTTTGATTTTATTATTCAATGTATTTGCAGGACACGAAACACCACCAAAGCAACCCATTGATTTAACGTATTTTGTTAGGTTATAGGTGGCAACTTAGGTAACTCCCAAATAATAATATACCAAGGGCAATCATAAAGGATTGCCCCTACAAGATTCGGATCAAAGGGGCAATCCCCCGCGCAAGCCCCATCGTTGGTATTTTAGCTTAATGCTAGGAACTTGAGTTTTTACCTATTGCGGGAAGCTATAGGTGTATGCTGTCAGCATGGATGCTATTGGCGTGGATGGATTTTTTCTGGTATAACTATCCAGAAAAATTCGGTGTCAAACCGCAGAGCATTCGGAAACCTAGAATTTTTCAAGAGACAAAACTTTTTCTGAGGGCTATATATATAATTTTAGAGCAAACCATGTTTTTAGGATTGGCGCATTGACAAAATATTAATGATTTTTTGTAACTACTCAGCCCTGAAAGGGCGCTTTATTAAAGCCTAGGGCAGCGCCCTAGGAACTTGCGCCCTTTCAGCACCTGGGGCGTTGCCCCAGGCTATAGTAATTCGCCCCGTTGGGGCTGAGTCGTTACGATTTTTTTTAATTCAATGAGTTATAATCAATGTGTTAAGTGACATCTTACTGGAAATTTAATCAATAACCCATTGAATTTTATAATAAAATTATTTACCAATGCGTAAGTTATCGTTTTTTTTATATTTAATGGCACGGCTCCAAAATGACGGCATCGCGGGTAACAATCCAATGCTGACAAAGCCACGCGAAGAATGAAAGTGTGTTATTCTTGTGCAAACCACGCTAATATTTTCATGGAATCAAGCCGTAAGCAAATGACTATCGTTTTAAAATTTCACAAGCTGTGACGGATAGCATCCCTGGCAAAAGAATGGTATTTGTTAAGCTATTAAAAGCCCCTTTGGTGCGAATTATTATAGCCTGGGGCAACGCCCCAGGTGCAGATGTTTATGATGTTCCCAGGGCGCTGCCCTGGGCTTTAATAAAGCGCCCTTTCAGGGCTGAGTGAAAAGGGGACTGCCCTGGGCTTTAATAAAGCGCCCTTTCAGGGCTGAGTAGTTACTAATTTTTTTTCAGTCACGACTACGACTTTTTTTTGGTGCAGCAATGTTTTAGACTGTTGCCCTTTCAAGACTAATGTACTATCATTAACGACGTTTTGCCAAAAAGTGTGAACTCGATGAATTTTTCAGTTTAGGTAACTCCCAAATAATAATATTACCAAGGTTCGATTTTTTCCCATTCCCCCAGGCTTCACCTAGGGCTATTCACATTTTCAGGCAAATTTCTAGAAAAACTTTTGCCTGAAAACCCCTGTCGGGGTTATGGGAGGTTTGTTCCCCAGCTTAAAAGTAGCGGGAAAATCGAAATGCGCCCCGCCTAATGTTCATTAAACCGTCAAAAAAACGTCGGGTAAGTGGGACACACTTTTTTGGAGTTACCTTATTGGGTTTGGTATTTTGGGTCTGCGTAAAGGCTAACTAAATTTTTGGGACCATTATTTTATATTTAAGGATTTATCTTTAAGCTCATTTAGAGTCGGCCTAAAAATATCCACATTTGTGGACATGTCTATAAAAAAGGTATTCGAGGATAAAGAATTTGTTGCAAAAAATACGTTATCCTCGAATAGAATATTTAACTTGACTGAAATTTATTTGACGAGTATCATAACCCCCGCGTTGGATGGCAAGTTGTTGCTCTTGCGTTTTTAAAAACGTTGGGACTATCAGTCTGTTCTTTTAATGTTTGAAGGTGGTGGTTTTGATTTGACTTTACTAATAAGTAACCCTAAGCTTCCATTAGGCGATAGGGGATAAAGGGCTGTGACGATCTAGTAGATAGTATGTGAAATGTCTGCCTCATTATGTGGACATGTCAGCCTATTTGTCTATGAAATTGTTATCTTTGATAAAGTAACGAGTGCTAGAACGAAAACTTAGCGATATCTTTGTTTAAATTCCCCAAGGCTCAAACGGGAAAACCGCAAAGGAAAAGGGTTTTCAGTCAAGCACAAGTTAAGCATGTTTGATTAACAGACTAGGAGACATTATGACAATACGACCTGACATAGATATTGGCAAAAAGCTGGCGCTGCCAATATGTTTAGCCTGCCTCATACTAGGCGGGTGCAGCAGTACGCCAGAAACTACTTCGGGTGCCGGTGGTAGCAGTGCTGGTGGTAGCGGTGCCGCTGGTGGTTACGGCGGCAGCGGTGGTGGTGCCGGTGGTGGTAGCGGTGCCGCTGGTGGTTACGGCGGCAGCGGTGG
>QNER01000714.1 GCA_003646175.1 Candidatus Parabeggiatoa sp. nov. 1 | reverse complement strand
GCTGTCCCGCGTGGCGGCAACGTCGGATAGTTGGCGGGCGCATCCAGACGGGATAAGGCAACTCCCGGATACAAGACTTGGCTACGGGAACGTAAAGGGGCTATGGTCTCAAGGTGAGTAAAATCGGGAAAATGTTTAAGCAAGCGTGGTAATTCATCATACCACGCTTCCATGTGATAATGGGAATTGAACAAGATACGCTGACTAGCCAACGAAGAGACATAATTGATCCAGCCATAGTGTAAATCCAGTTTGCGGCCCTGCGTGGGGTAAGTTAACTGATTTTCATGGAAATAAAAGGCCACAGGTAGCTCGGCGGTGTACTCGCGTGTCAGTGCCAAGAGCGTCGTCACGTCAATCATATCGGTCGCCAACAGCAACTCTGGCGGCGCATCACTCTCAAACGCGGCCTGTAACGAGGCAGCCAAGGTCACAGCGCCTCCGTGCATTCGCCACTTCCAAAAATAGCCGGGCATGGTCAGCAAATGGACATTATGCTGGCTCCAACGGGCGTACCCTTCCGCCCAAGAGCGGTGCGAGCCGGTTAAATAGGGTTCAATCAAATAAATATTCATCGGTACGTCATCCTGTGGCATCCCATTTGCTGCGCCCCTCGTGCCAATTTATGGCTTATTGTATTTTTCACCCCGCCAAACAAGACTCGATATTTGCTGGCATCTATAGTTTTCCAGAAAAATAATGCCACGAAACGGATGCTATCCCTTCTTAGGGATAGTATCCGTTAACTTTAAAAATATTTTGTGATGCTATCGCTCCACCCCCGCGATAGTATCACTTTTGTGGCTAATATGGTTATTTTTTAGTGATACTATCGCCAAAAAAGCGATAGCATCACGACTTGAACACTTTTTTGTCCTGTACAAAGATTATTATACTTGAACCCTGCCGAAAAGTTCAGCCCGATAGGGCGCAGTGATTTAGAATGACGGCCTTAGCATTATTCTTAATTAACGAATACAGAACGGCCGCTTCATTTGCATCCCCCCAAAATGCCAACAGCTAAAGCAGTTGTCTCAAAGCTAAAGTCGGCTAAAGCCGACTAATCCAATCTTGCCGCAGTTGTCTCAAAGCTAAAGTCGGCTAAAGCCGATTAATCTAATCTCAAGAACATTTAGTCTGGTAGTTGGGCCTGCCGAAACTTGGTTGGTTCTCTTGGTTTTTTAGGACGCGCATAATACTTGTTGAACCTTAAAGCAATCTTAAAAAATACTTGTGTAAAGAAAAATTTATTTTACGCTAAATATTCAAGATTTGCTAAACATCGAACGAAGGTTTTTTTGCCTAGTGCAAAATCATTATGCGCTAAACCTTCGAGGTTTTGCAAACCTCGAAGGTTTTGTACTACTCGACTCGCAAGTTTTTAGTCTGACAATAATAACTTCATGTGGTTGTTTGTATATGAAGGGATTAAAACCGTTAACGACAAGGATTGTATATAAAAAAGGATTGGAGCGTGAGCCGCCCGGTTTAAATCCGCATCGATTATGTTGTTGAACTTGCCTAAACATTTTATATTGAAGCGGATTGGTGAGTTCGCTGTCTTGTTAACATCCACATCGATTATGCTGTTGAATTTTTCCAAATAGACACTTATAAGTATAAGTTTTTTAAATCCTTTTTTATATACAAACAATCCTTGTCGTTATAGGTTTTTTAAATCCTTTTTTATATACAATCCTTGTAGTTTGGTTTTAGAAAAAACTTGTGAGTCGAGTACTAGTGCAGGAGAGCGGAAATTCCAAGGCCACCTCAGCCAACAGCTTGTAACAAAGAAATTTTGGCGTGAAAGCAGTTGTCTATACGCTTCCGTAGGCTAAAGCCTACTAACCCTCTTGCAGTGCCCTTCAGGGTACTTGAGCTTTTAGACAACGGCTTTAGCCGTTGGCGTTGGGGTGGTATCGAGACTGAAGCGAAACTGCACTAGGAGTCTGTCAAGCTTGTTGCGTTAAGTTATTGATATACAAGTACTAAATTGTGCAAGAGTTGCAATCTAAACAATAGGTTAGCTGTTCAGTCCGACAGACTCCTAGGCAATAACATGCGAATGAATGCCTGACAGGTATGGTGCAGCACAAGCCATTAAAGTCGTACCCACCGAATGCGAATCACCGGGCACTGACGGGCGGTGGAGATAACCTTCTTGTGTCATTAATGGGCCGCTACCCTGACTGGTGTTTGAAACTAAACCATTTTTGTGTACAAATCCCAGCAGAGCATTTAAACCTTTTTCAACAACCGGCAAATAGGTTTTTTTAGGAAGCCAACCATTTTGGATAGCCCGGTAAAGGTAATGTACAAACATCGCTGTCCCACTGGTTTCTGGGTAAGCCGCCGGGTGATCGGTGATTTGATGCCACATACCTCGTGAATCCTGATAGGTTATTAAACGCTCAGCAAATTCGGTCATCATTTGTAACATCAGGGGTTGTTTTGAATAGTGTTTAGGTAAATAGCAGAGACTTTCCACCATGCCTCGCAGCACCCAACCTTGACCACGATTCCAGTGCCCCGGTGAAATCAACTGGGATTGGGGGCCCCAACCACGCCCTTGATGCCATAAGCCGGTTTGGGGATGACGAAGAATCTGACGAAAGTATTGATACTGGTTGACACATTCATCAAAATAAGACTCGTCGCCAGATAACCACCCCGCGCGTGCCATAAAAATCGCGTATCCTTGCAACATGTCAATAAATATCCGCTTTTTCTCCGGGCGGATACTATAAGCCACTGTACCATCATAGTCACGGGGAATTGTGTCTCGAAAGTCTTTGGCAACCTCCATGAATGTGCTTATATATTTGATGTCGCCAGTGCGAAGGAATGTTTCAAAATGAAGGCAAACAAACAGGATTTTCCAATTTAGGGTGGCAGCGTTGTTTGCTTCACGGAATTGCCAGACTTTCAAGACATGATTAAGATATTTTTCATTACCTGACGCATCATATAAATACAAGAGTCCTTCAAGCGCAAGATCGGTGGTGTAACTTGGGTAAACCTTATATTGAGTCATAACCCGTCGAGCAATGCGATCTGCAATAGCCAGCGGATTGAGGCCATTTTTAAGAAACTTGGTTTTTTCAAACCATGGAGTTTTTATCCCCGTTTGGACTTTCTCAAAATCGTCCCCCGCTAAATTTCCTGTCGAGAGGCGACTTAACCGCAATTTGGTGTTATTTTCCGGTTGAGGTTTGCTCTGTGTGTGTTGAGTTTTATTTCTGGCTTTTTGCAATTCCCGATATTCCCGCCACCAAAGTTTGTCTTCATCAACCCCATAAAATGGCTGAATCATTGCAACCGCTTGTCCGCTTTGGGACGATTGCACAGCTGCCAACGTGAGTGCCACGCCTGCCATGCCATCTAAAAGGTTGACTTCAGGTTCTTTTCCGGTTTGGCAGGATTCGATAAAATCGACTAACAAGTCATGCACCGCTTCCTGATAAGCTGAGGAATATCCAGCGACTACAGTTTCCCATTCACCAGCCGTGTCGGCACGCTGTAATTGATCATTGGCACTCAACTTTAAATGGCCTTTTTGTCCATAAACGGTTATCGTCCAACTCGCTGAAATATCAGGCGACGTTGTCGGTACAGTGGTATATAGCACCGGTATTTTCCCTAATTGGACAAACAGGTGTAGATTTTTTTCAGGTTTAACAAATTGGGCAAAGAGATTTTTCTGAGTGTACAAACTCAGCGGACTTTTGGCACAGAGCCAGCGCACTAAATCAAACAGTGGGAGACTCATGCCAAGGAATCCTTCTTTATGACGCGACCAAAGGGGGTCTGACATTTCGTTATCGACTTGAATCTGAACCACCTTGATTTTACCAATTCCTTTATAAAGTGTGCGTGCTTGAATAGCTGAGTTAAAAAAACGATGAAAACTGGCTACTGCCACCCGCTTATTTTGCTGGTTTGCTTGCCGCATAATGGCATCAAATTCAGCGTATGAAGTGGCTATGGGTGTTTCCATCAAAACATGGCTACCGGCCTTAAGTATGCGTATCGCCAGCGCGGCCCGTTCGGTTAATGGGGCGGCAATAATCACGGCATCTGTTTGTCCCTGAATAGCGGCTTTTGTGTCGATGAAGTATAGGGAAGCAGAAGACATATTTTGAACCACTTGAGCGTAAAACTCAAAATCGTTGTGTTCACCTAGCAAGCCAATGGTGAGGGGATTGAGGTTTTTGGCAGGGCGGTAGTGACGAGCGCAACCATTCATTAATGGCATTCCTGCCAAACTTAAGCCTGCCAGTGCCTTACTCCCAGTGACTAGGAAATCGCGCCGTGATAAATGAGAGGGTGGGAAGGTATGATTTGCAGACATGAGTGATAGTCCAGCGTGTTCCTGCTTTTAACATTAACATTATATTAACCCAAGTTGCTACCTATCGTTAAATGATTGATTTTATTCGTTTCGGTTTTCAGCCCACTCAAAATATTATTGAGGTAACTTATTGATTTATAATAAATCATAGTGTTATAGGTGGCAACTTGAGTTATATTATCTCTAACAAATATAATATTTAAATATAATCGTCAACAAAGAAATCATCAAGCTTATGAAAATAATAGCTTGGTAGGGTGGGCAAACATCACCACTGACTTCATTAATACTGACAATTGTTTGCCAGCCCCATCATTTGCTGTTTGACTCAATAAAAAAATGAATGGGGCCGGCAAAAAGGTCATAGGTCTTACCACCTATCAGTTTTCAAATTCGATGGCAAAACACACACAAGGTGACACCGTGTTTTGTATAATAATATATAAAAATCTTAGACTTATACTCTGTGGTACTCTGTGCTACTCTGTGTTC
>QNER01000713.1 GCA_003646175.1 Candidatus Parabeggiatoa sp. nov. 1 | reverse complement strand
TCTCTGGAACGTCCCAAACACCTATTTACCCTATCGGCCAAAAATGACTCGGCATTGCAAGCCTTGGCACAACGCTATGACACTTATCTTCAATCCAACTCAGAAGACACGCTCGCCAATATTGGTTTTACGGCGAATACGGGACGTACCCATTTTAACCACCGTTTGGCTATTATCGCCGATTCTACAATACAATTGCGAGAACAACTAAGTGCTTTTAACAAGTCACCTCGTTCGATAGGATTTAAGGGTGTGTTAAAGTCCAACCACAAACCACCCAAAATAGCATTCCTATTCACCGGGCAAGGTTCACAATATGTGGGCATGGGGCGAGAACTGTATGAAACGCAACCCAGTTTTCGTCAAACACTGGAACGTTGTGATGACATTTTACGGCCCTACTTGGAAAAACCCTTAATAGAGGTTTTATACCATGAAGCCAGTCCACAAGAAGAAAGACAAATTCTGATTTCTCGACAATTTTCTCTCAATGAAACGGTTTACACCCAACCGGCCCTATTTTCTTTAGAATACGCTTTAGTGGAATTGTGGAAATCTTGGGGTATTAAACCCAGCGTTGTCATGGGCCATAGTTTAGGTGAATATGTGGCAGCTTGCGTGGCGGGCGTATTTAGCCTTGAAGACGGATTAAAACTCATTGCCAAACGCGCTCGTTTAATGCAATCCCTCCCATCCGAAGGAGAAATGTTGACAGTGATGGCTGACGAGGAACGAGTCATCACCGCTTGTCAATCTTATCCTCAAGCCGTGTCAATTGCCGCGATTAACGAACCTAATCACAGTGTGATTTCCGGGCAAAGTCAAGCGATTCAAGCCGTGCGAGCGACTTTGGAAGCCGACGGAATCACAACCTATCCGTTGAATATTTCCCAAGGGGCGCATTCGCCTTTGATAAAATCCATTTTAACGGATTTTGAAACACTCATTTCAGAAGTTAATTACTCAACACCACAGTTAGAGATTATTTCAAATCTCACTGGACAACTAGTAACAGATGAGATAACAACTCCTGAATATTGGCTTCGTCATCTCCTTGAGCCGGTTAGATTTGCGACCGGGATAGAGACGCTTCACCAGTTAGATTATGACATCTTTTTGGAAATAGGCCCCAAACCAACCTTACTGGATATGGGACAACAGTGCTTACCCGAAAAAACGGGCTTATGGCTTCCCAGTTTGCGTCAATGGCAATCAGATTGGCAACAATTACTTAAGAGCTTAGGGCAATTATACCTTCATGGTGTCACCGTTGATTGGTCCGGTTTTGACCAAGATTATCCGCGTCAACGAGTCGTCTTACCCACTTATCCTTTTCAACGACGGCACTACTGGTTTCAACCACCCAAAAATCGTGTTATGACAACTCAAACTCTCCCTTTTGACAATATTTCCATGACTCAGACTCGTTCTCAGAGTAGTACCACAAGAAAAGACCAGATTCTTGGCTTAATACGTTCTTTCATGGCCGAATCACTTCAAGAAACGCCCTCTGAAGTAGCTGTTGATGTGCCATTGTTAGAAATGGGCGCCGATTCTATCGTGATAGTGCGAGCGATGCGAAAAATCGAAACTCAATTTGGGTTGACATTGACCGTTCGTCAATTTTTTGAGGAATTGAATACGCTAGAGGCGTTGGCAACTCACATAGATCAACAGTTGCCTTCAGAAGCGGCTTTGACTGATTCACCACCGAGAGAAGCTCAACCTCCACTGACTAATGATGTTGATCATCACTTGCTTATATCTGGAAATCAAGAACTCGCTAAAACCGCACCTGATACGGTACTAGAACGCATCCTGAGTCAGCAAATTCAAGCGATGTCCCAACAAACTCAAGCCTTATCTCAACAGACTCAAACGATGTTCCAACAGACTCAAGCAATGTCTCAGTTGATGTCTCAACAATTAGACGTTTTGCGCGGCACTCAAGAAGGAACTGGAAAAGAGCAATGGAAAAAAGGCAGGAAGAACGATTCGAGAAATAAAGTTGAATTACCCATTTCTGATTCTGATAATAAAGTATCCGAAAGCGAAAACCAATCGGAGTACTCAACAAATTCAAATTCCAAGTCAAGTAGAGTCATGCCAGCTTGGGGGAGACCAGAAATTCATTCCAAAGGACTCAGCCCACAACAACAGCGTCACTTAGAGTCGTTGATTGCTCGTTATACCAAACGCACTCAAAAATCAAAGCAACAAGAACAAGCTTATCGCTCCGTTTTTGCGGATATGAGATCAACATTCGGTTTCCGTATGGAAACTAAAGAAATCTGTTATCCCATTATTGCTGAATCGTTTCAAGGTTCTAAAATGTGGGATATAGATGATAACGAATACATCGATCTCACAATGGGTTTTGGTGTGCATTTATTTGGTCATCAACCGGATTTTATCACCACCGCATTAGAATACCCATTAAAGCGAGGTATGTCACTTGGACCTCAATCGAAATTGGCCGGCGAAGTAGCTGAATTAATCTGTGAATTCACCGGGATGCAACGTGTCACTTTTTGCAATTCAGGTACAGAAGCCGTCATGACCGCATTACGCATTGCACGGGCCGCGACGGGTCGTGAAAAAATTATTTTATTTTCAGGGTCTTATCATGGCCATTTTGATGGCACCCTAGCGGTTTCCCCTATTGAGGAACCTCAGCTTGGTGCGGTGCCTATGGCACCGGGCGTGTTACAAAAAATGGTGGATGACATCTTGGTTCTACCTTATGGTGTACCCCAATCCTTAAATACTATCAAAACTTATGCCAATGAACTGGCTGCCGTTCTCGTTGAGCCGGTACAGAGCCGCCGACCTGATCTACAACCCAAAGCATTTCTCCATGAACTAAGAGAAATCACAAAGGCGGCCGATACGGCCCTCATTTTTGATGAAATGATTACCGGTTTTCGCATTCATCCGGGCGGCGTACAGGCATTGTTTGGGGTTGACGCGGACATTGTCACTTACGGCAAGGTAATTGGTGGTGGAATGCCGCTAGGTATCGTGGCTGGCAAGGCGGATTATATGGCGAAAATTGATGGTGGGCTGTGGCGCTATGGAGATGCTTCCCATCCTGAAATCGAAAAAACTTTTTATGCCGGTACTTTTTGTAAACATCCGCTGGCCATGGTGGCTGCTCGTGCCGTACTCAACTGTTTGAAAAAACAAGGGCCCGTACTACAACAAAAATTAAATCAACGCACGACTTATCTAGCCAAAACGCTCAATACCTACTTTGAACAGAGTGAAGTACCCATTCGGGTCGTGTATTTTGGCTCACTATTCCGCTTTGCTTTAGCTAATAATTTAAGCTATGTCTATCAACCCTTGGAAATGGATTTATTGTTTTACCATCTGATTGAAAAGGGTGTCTATATCTGGGAAGGGCGAGTTTGCTTTTTATCGACCGCACATACCGCTGAAGATATTGAATATATCATAAAGGTGGTTAAGGAAAGCGTAGAAGAATTGCGAAAAGGTGGGTTTCTACCTCCAAACCCAGCGCCCACTGGCAACAAAACCAACGGCAAATCTCATAGTCAATCGACTTCCGCCGGTTCCCCAACAACCCTCAACGTCTCGAACGGAACGCTCAGTGTGACTCATACACCGAAAATGCCGTTAACCGAAGCTCAAAAACAGCTCTGGGTTTTGAGTCAAATTGGAGATGAAGGCTCAATTGCTTATAACGTTTCTCTTAGTTTGCAGTTACAGGGACATTTTGAGTTAGCAGCTATGCGTCAGGCTGTACAGCAAGTGGTCAACCGTCATGACGCCTTACGAACCGTAATGAGTCGTGACGGTGATTTTCAGCAATGCTTGCCTTCTGTCTCCATAGAAGTGCCGGTCGTTGATTTGTCAGGAAATTTGGCTCAAGAACGCGACAGTACTGTGACTTCGTTTTTAGAGCAAGAAAGTTGTCAACCTTTTAATTTAGCCCAAGGCCCACTTATCCGTGTTCATCTCGTTAAATTAGAAGAAGACCTGCATTTATTGGTTTTGACCGCGCATCACATTGTCGTTGATGGTTTGTCGATGAATCTTATCATTCAAGAAATGGGTGCGTTTTATTCGGCCGCTTGTCAACGGATAACTTGCCAACTTGAAGCACCTTTAGAATTTTGTGACTATGTGGGGTGGCAGACACAGCAGATTAAAACGACAGAAATGGCTACCCAAGAAGCCTATTGGCGGGACAAATTTGCTGAGTCTATCCCAGTCTTAAACTTACCAACAGACCATCCCTATCCTCCAATCAGGTCTTATAAAGGTAGTAGACAAACAGTACGACTTCCAGCCTGGCTTTGTCAGAACCTCAAGGCATTGAGCCAAAAACAAGGTTGCACACCATTTATGACCTATCTGTCGGCCTACACAATTTGGCTTTACCGAATAACCGGGCAAAACGACATTTTGGTAGGTATTCCAGTGGCCGGGCGAAATCTTGAGGGCAGTGATAACTTGGTGGGCTATTGTACTCACTTGCTGCCTATAAGAACCTACATTGCCGGGGATGAAGCTTTCTTAGCCTACCTGCAGACCCTGCGCGGTATTTTATTAGACGCGTACGAACATCAGGATTACCCTTTTGCTCATTTAATCAATAAGTTAAAGTTACAACGAGATAGTAGCCACACGCCTCTGGTCTCGGTGACCTTTAACCTGGACAAACCCTCAGAACGACCAAAGTTATTTGAATTGGAAGTCGAATGGTTTTCTCAACCTCTCCATTTCACGGCTTTCGATATCAGCATCAACCTCACTGATATCGGAGAGGAACTGGTATTAGATTGTGACTACAATACGGATTTATTTAATGCGACTAC